>JAUIKV010000006.1 GCA_030430615.1 Bacteroidia bacterium | reverse complement strand
AGATTGAGTCCGTCCTGATCCAGGAGATGTCTTACAATTGTTGTTTTACCCGATCCCGAAGGGGCTGAAAAGACAATGAGTTTTCCCTGTTCAGAATCCAGCATCACAGCACGTTTAAAAGTTGTTCTTTGATTTTTTCCAATTCATCCTTCATCTCAACAACGACCTTCTGCATGGGAGCAAAATTTGCCTTGGACCCGATGGTGTTGATCTCTCTACCCATCTCCTGCGAGATAAAGCCCAGCTTCTTACCGTTGGAGTCCTTTTCATTCAGGGAGTACAGGAAGTAAGACAAGTGTTTGTTAAGTCTCACCTTCTCTTCAGTGATATCGAGTTTCTCAAGATAATATATGAGCTCCTGCTCGAAACGGTTCTCATCCACATCTGTCTTCAAGTCTTGAATGGCCTTGTCCAAACGGGCCCGAACAGCATCCAATCGATCGGGATCAATCGCAATTACTTCCTTGAGCTTTTCCTCAAGTATCGCAATCCTGTGTTCAAAATCACGCTTGAGCTCGTTGCCTTCTGAAGACCTGAACTCGTTCAGCTGCTTTATGGCTTCAGCGATGCCGTTTTCAATCTTTTGCCACTCCTCTTCATCAAGCTCCTCTCTCTCTGTTTTCAAGACATCAGGCAGCCTCATCGCAATCGAAAGAATATCGGCTTCTTTGCGGATGCCTTCCAACTGCTCCAGGTAGCTCTCCACGACTCCTTTATTGATGCGCGTATACGTCTCCTCACCCGTAGTCTCCACGAAAAGAACCAGGTCGATCTTGCCGCGTAGCAACTCGCCTGAAAGCCATTTTCTGACTTCCATCTCCTTCTCCTTGTAGAGGGTTGGGAAGCGTGCGTTGATGTCCAGATTTTTACTGTTCAGGGACCTTATCTCAATGGTCACCTTTTTGTTCTCCAACTGGACTTCCGCCTTGCCATACCCGGTCATTGATTGTATCATGCTGCTGTTTGCTAAGTTTGTCACAAATGTACTAAATCTAGCCTTCAAAGAAGTCCTTCCCTCCGCTACACTTGCTTGGGCTTATGGGTAACCAGGAAAACCCCGGTGAAGATCAAAAGAGTAGACATCAACTGAATCAGGTTCAGGGTGTCACTCCCCATGAGCAGGGCGTAACTGGTCGCAATCACAGGTTGCAGATAAATAAATATGCTCAGGGTTGTGGGCAAGAGTTTTCGAATGGCGAAGAGATTGAGCAAATAGGTCAAAAAAGAGGTGAAAACCACAATGAAGCCGATCCGCCAAAGAATTCCCTCAGGCATGTCCTGCCATTGGATCAGGTTGAATTCCTGTATCCCAAAAGGAATGACCATGAACAGGCCTAACAGGTAGAGCCATTTAGCAAGGGTAATCGGTTGGTATTTTCGAGTGAGACTTTTGATCAGGATCAGGTAGAGCGAATAGGAGGTCGCGTTGACAAATACCAAGAGGTTCCCGAGGGTGGCATTAGAAGAAGAACCGATCTCTTTGCCGAAAACGATCAGAACCACGGCCCCAATCATCCCGATGAAAATTCCGCTGAGCTTTCTTTTGGTAACTCGCTCCCTCAGGATAATAGCCGAAAAGGACAGGACCAAAATGGGTGAAGACACCATGATCACCGAAGCGCTGATCGGAGTTGTCATGCTCAGCCCTTTAAAAAATGTCAGCTGGTTCAGAGCTATGCCGAAAATCGCCCCGAGGAGCAGCCTGGGATAGTCACTGATGTCAATGCGCTCTTTTCTCAAAAACAAGCCGACAGTCCAAAATAGGAGTGTAGCTCCCGAAACCCTCAGAAAGATGAAACCAAAGGGTTTGACGTACTGAGGCATGACCTCTTTGGCCACGGTGAAACTCACCCCGTAGATCAGAGTTGCAGAAAAAGCAAAAACAAGTGCCAGTGCTCGCGAATTCACAACTTGCGCATTTAAAAGACAGAACCACGGAATTTATCATCCCGTGGTTCAATCGTTCCTTTGATGACAGATGAGCTTATTTGCCCTCTTCGTATCTTCTGCTCACCTCTTCCCAATTGATAACATTGAAAAAGGCTTTGATATAGTCTGGGCGTCGGTTTTGATAGTTCAGGTAGTACGCGTGCTCCCAAACGTCAAGTCCAAGAATCGGAGCGCCTCCGCATCCAATTCCAGGCATTATTGGGTTGTCCTGATTGGCCGAGGAGCAAACTTCAACCTTACCTCCTTTGTGCACGCACAGCCAGGCCCATCCTGAGCCAAAACGCGTAGCAGCGGCTTTAGAAAAGGCCTCCTTAAAGCTGTCAAATGATCCATAAGCGGCATTGATGGCCTCTGCAAGAGCTCCTGAAGGCGTCCCTCCTCCATTGGGAGACATCACTTTCCAAAAAAGATCGTGGTTGTAGAAACCCCCGCCATTATTGCGAACGGCTGCATTATCCATATCCATATCAGCAAGAATGTCAAGAATGTCTTTGCTTTCAAGATCGGTGCCCGCTATTGCATTGTTCAAATTCGTCGTGTATCCATTGTGGTGCTTCGAATGGTGAATCTCCATGGTCAGGGCATCTATATGCGGCTCCAATGCGTCGTAGGCATAGGGTAATTTTGGTAACTGAAATGACATAACTGTAGTTTTAAGTTTTATTAATAACTCAAAGATACGCATAAAAGGATGCCCATGTCAACCTCTTCGGATAGAAATATTTTATCCGGGTATAGGGGTGCACAAGGATTTTAGAACTCAAGAGCCCCGGTTCAGGCGGCCCGTTCAATGTCCTGTCCTGATCTTGTGCAGGGCCTCGGCAACAGCGCTGTGAGAAACAGTTTTGCCCGCGAAGGATTTTGTGATCAGCTCTTTTTCGTGAAGGTTGGCTTCAAGCTGGTTGAGAATGTTCTTCAAGTGCATTTTCATATGGCCCTGCTGGATTCCAGTGGTTGTTAACGCCCGCACAGCAGCAAAATTCTGAGCCAGGCCGGCAACCGCAACAATTTGCATGAGCTCCTCCGCGGTCGGGTTCTGAAGAATCTCAAGTGAAAGACGAGCAAGGGGGTGCAAACGGGTGAGCCCTCCAACGGTGCCCAGGGACAGGGGAATCTCAATTGAAAACACAAACTTCCCTTCTTCGATTCGCGCTCGGGTGAGGCTCTTGTACGTGCCGCTTCGAGCGGCATAGGCGTGGGCTCCTGCAGCCACGGCTCGAAAGTCATTTCCCGTGGCCAGGATCAGGGCGTCAATCCCGTTCATGATACCTTTGTTGTGCGTCACAGCGCGATAAGGTTCTGCGTTGGCTATGTCAACGGCCTGAATAAATTTCTGTGCAAAGAATTCGGGTCGCTCAGTGGCGAATTCCTCGATCGGACAAGAGACCTCAGCGTAAACTAGGCACTGTGGAACGTAATTCGAAAGTATGCTCATGACGATCTCAATATCGTCCCGTGCAAAGGTTCGAGCAATGGACTCCAGGCAGGAATTGATGAAATTCGCACCCATGCTGTCTCCTGTTTGGAAGGTTACGTGAAGCTGATAATAGTTGTCGAGTTCCTCGGTCTTGTCTCGCAGCACCACATCGACAATTCCACCTCCCCTTTTTCGCATGTTCTCAGTAATGTCATCCGTTCCACGAATAAGTTCATCCTTGACAGCTTCAAAATACTGCACCATATCGTTCTTCTCTCCCTTGTACATGAAATGAACCTGACCGACCTTGGTCATCGAGATCACCCTGGCCCTGAAACCTCCTCTTTCACTCCAGAATTTGGCCGAGAGGGAAGCGGCAGCAACTACTGAGCTTTCTTCAATTGCCATGGGAAGGGTATATGCTCTTCCGTTGATCACAAAATTGGGGGCAATGGCATAGGGAATGTAGAAGTTGCTGATGGTGTTTTCGATAAACTCATCATGAAGCTGCTGCAGCTCTTCGTCCTGATTGAGATACTGGCTGAGAACCTTTTTGCCTTCTTTCTCGCTCTGGAAGAAATTCGATGCCAACCAATCGATCTTTTCTTGTTTTGTGAACTTGGAGAATCCCTTAACTGTCTTTGACATTCTTGAAAATTATGCAAATACAAAGATAGGAAATAGGCTTCATTCGGATACTGACATTCCCGATTTCAAGCATGCAGGATTTCAAGCATATGATCCAATAAACTGATATTTTTCAGAATCCGTTTGATATATTTTCCGTAAACTTGACCCACTTTTATCAGAAACACGAGTCCTGTATGAGATATTGGTACCTTCTGCTAATCCTTTTTTTTTACGTTGCAACCGCTCAGCAAAAGAAACTGTCTCTTGAAGACATCTGGTTGAAACAGGCTTTTGAAATCGAGACTCTGCAGTCTTTTCAGACGATGAAGACAGGAGACTTTTACACCGTTCTCAACCAAAACAGTTATGGAACCTTTCTCGACAAGTTCGATTTTGAGACCCAGGAAAAAATAGAGACCTTAGTCGTCACCCGAGATCTGCCGGGAATTCGTTATTTCGAAACCTATGTGTTCAACCGGGAAGAGAACAAGCTCCTTCTCGGAGTAGATCTTGAACCCGTTTACAGGCGCTCAAAAAAAGGGATTTATTACGTCTATGATTTGGTATCAAAGGAACTTCAGCAAATCTCTGAACAGCAAATTCAGGAGCCCAGCTTCTCCCCTGACGGAAAAAAAGTGGCATACGTCTATCAGAACAACATCTATGTCAAGGACCTGAGCAGCCTGGCCGTGGATCAGATTACACAAGATGGCAAAATCAACCACATCATTAACGGCCTTGCAGACTGGGTCTATGAGGAAGAATTCTCGGTGGTTCGGGCCTATCAATGGAACAGCGACTCGGATCGAATCGCCTACATTCGCTTTGACGAATCACAGGTTCCGGAATTCTCCATGGACATTTACGGTGACGAGCTTTATCCTCATCCCAAAGTGTTCAAGTATCCGAAAGCCGGACAGGAGAACTCAAGGGTAAGCCTGTATGTTCACAACCTCATCACAGGGGAGAAACTGGAACCCGAACTGGGGTCCTTGAAACAATACTACATTCCCAGGCTCAAGTGGACCCATGACCCAAATTCTCTTGTGCTAACTACACTCAACCGCCACCAGAATAATCTGAACCTCGTGTTGATCGATACTGAAAACAATGGTGTCAGCCTGTTGCACAACCAAAAAGACGAGGCCTATTTCGATCTTCACGACAATCTGACCTTCTTAAAAGACAACAGTTTTGTCTGGTCCAGCGACACAGATGGGTACAACCATTTGTACCACTACAACAAAGAGGGTGAACTCAAGAATCAGATAACTTCAGGACCCTGGGAAGTCACAAAATACTATGGCTATGACCCTGAGTCAAAGAGGCTGTTTTACCAGTCTACTGAAGAGGGTTCAATCAACAGGGGCATCTATTCAATAGGCCTCAATGGCAAAACCAAAAAAAAATTGAGCCTCTATAATGGGGAGAATGAAGCCGCTTTTAGCAGTAGTTTTAAGTATTTTATCAATACCCACTCTAATGTCGAGACCCCTACGCGCTACTTGTTGATGAATGCTGAATCGGGCAAAGAAATCAAGGTTCTCAAGGACAATCAGCCTCTCGCCGACAAATTGAAGGAATACGAATTGAGCGTGAAAGAATTCTCAACCCTGCCGACAGAGAACGGAGAATTCAACATGTATCTGATCAAACCACCTGATTTTGACCCTGAAAAATCCTATCCGCTTCTCATGTTCCAGTATTCAGGCCCTGGATCTCAACGGGTTGTGAATCGCTGGAAAAATCCGCAAAGACATGATTACTGGCACCATATGCTCGCTCAGGAAGGCTACCTGATTGCCTGCGTTGACGGTCGTGGAACCGGTTTCAAAGGGCGTGACTTCGAGAAAACCATTTATCTGGAACTGGGCAAGAAAGAGCTCGAGGACCAGATAGAAGCGGCCAAAGAACTGGGTAAATTGCCCTATGTGGATGAATCCCGAATTGGCATTTGGGGCTGGAGCTATGGCGGATACATGAGTACCCTTGCCATTACAAAAGGTGCTGACGTTTTTAAGATGGCCATCGCCGTCGCTCCGGTAACGTCCTGGCGCTTCTATGACACGGTCTACACCGAAAGATACCTCAGAACCCCTGAGGAAAACCCAACGGGCTATGATGACAACTCACCGCTGAACTTCGCTGAATTGCTCGAAGGAGACTATCTTTTGGTTCATGGCACCGGAGACGACAATGTGCATGTGCAGAATTCCATGCGAATGATCGATGCGCTTGTGGATGCCAACAAGCAGTTTGACTATTTCAGTTATCCCGACAGGGCACACGGTATCCGCAGAGGCAAGAACACGCGATTCCACCTTTTCCAAAAAATGACTACATTTATTCGGAATTCACTCGGAGCGCCTGAAAAATAAAGGAAGAACAAAACTAATTTCAAAATTATCACTACATGACCACGGCAGTTAAAAACCCTTCACAAAGAGAAATATTCGGACATCCTGTAGGGCTGTTCATTCTGTTCTTCACCGAGATGTGGGAAAGATTTTCCTATTACGGAATGCGCGCCATCCTGGTGCTCTACCTGGTTCAGAAGACTACCGATGCCAACCCAGGTTTGGGGTGGAGCAACGGAGAAGCTCTGGCCCTTTATGGTTGGTACACCATGCTCGTATATGTAGCTTCAATTCCCGGGGGGTGGATCGCTGACAAATTCATCGGGCAGAAAAAATCAGTGCTTTACGGGGGAATTCTGCTGGTAGCCGGACACAGCATCCTGGCAGTGGAGCAGCTCTGGGCATTTTATACCGGACTCGGGTTGATCGTAGCCGGGGTAGGGATGCTCAAGCCCAATATCTCGACGATGGTCGGAGGCCTTTACAGACAGGGCGACATACGCCGTGACAAGGGTTTTACCATTTTCTACATAGGGATCAACGTTGGTGCCTTCCTTTCCAGCCTCATCGTGGGCTACGTGGGAGAGGTCCATGGATGGCATTACGGCTTCGGTTTGGCCGGAATTGGCATGGCCCTTGGATTGATCCAGTACCTGGTCGGACAGAAATACCTCAAGCATGTCGGCAATTTTCTTGGGTCATCTGAGAATCAGCTGGACAAGGATGCCATGAAAAAACCACTCACCAAAATTGAAAAGGATCGGGTAATTGTGCTGTTCATTTCGTTCTTGCTCGTAATCGTATTCTGGGGAGCGTTTGAACAGGCCGGTGGTCTGATGAATATCTACGCAAAAGAGAAGACCAACCGAATGCTTATGGGTTGGGAAATTCCTGCCTCCTGGTTTCAATCGCTCAACGCCATGTTCATCATCTTCCTCGGAACCTCAGTGGCTGCCTACTGGGCCAAGAAAAAATTAAAAGGAAAGGTTGCTACTTCCCTGTACAAAATGATCATAGGGCTGATCATCATGGGTACCGGATTTTTCTTCATGTCTGCTGCCTCATCTCAATTCGAGAGTCAGGGGTCTTCAGCCATGTACTGGTTGGTTCTGGCCTACCTTTTTCATACGGTCGGTGAGCTTTGCATCTCTCCAGTCGCACTGTCTTATATTACAAAATTGGCTCCCCTGAAGTACGGATCCCTCATGATGGGAATCTATTTCGCCATGACCGGATTCGGGAACAAGCTCGCAGGACTTCTCGGTGAATCCGCGGAAGGCCTGGGTGAATTTACAGTATTCACGGGAATTGCATTGTTCTGTGTGATTTTTGGAACCCTGGTGATGCTCTTTAGAAAGAAACTCGAAATCCTGACCCACGGAGCCGAGGATGACGAACACGAATAATCTACGAAAAAACAAACAGGAACTATGAGTACGAGCGCAGACAATTTTTTCAAAAGCAAAGTTTTAGGACATCCCTCCGGTCTTTTCGTTTTGTTCTTCACAGAGATGTGGGAACGATTCTCCTATTACGGAATGAGGGCCCTTCTGGTCATGTTCTTCACCGCATCGCTCATGGAAGAAGGTTGGGCCTGGCCCAGAGAGCATGCCATGGCGCTTTTTGGTTCCTACACAGCACTTGTGTATCTCTCCACCCTCGTGGGGGGCTATATGGCTGATAAGAAGATCGGCTATCGAATGGCGGTGGTGGTTGGAGCCTTGCTGATGACCCTGGGGCACGCTTCAATGGCAGTTGAAACTCATTTTTCGGTTTATCTCGGCTTGACTCTTCTCGTTGTGGGTTCCGGTTTTTTCAAACCCAACATGACTTCCATTATTTCAGTGATGTACAAAGACCACGAGGAAAAGAAGGATGGCGCTTACACAATCTTCTACATGGGGGTCAACGCCGGAGCTTTCCTTGGAATTCTTCTCTGCGGTTACCTCGGTGAAAAAGTTGGGTGGAGCTGGGGCTTTGGCCTGGCCGGAATCTTTATGCTCTTTGGCATGCTGCAGTTCTGGTTTGCCCAGGGCATCTTTGGCGAAGTTGGTAAAAAGCCAGTAGCCAATGCTCAAAGCGAAGGACAGGAAGAAGGCACAGACGACGATAAAAGAGCCCCGTTCTCCACGTGGCAAAATGCAGTGATTGTGATCTGTTCGGTACTTGGCCTGACGTGGATACTCAATCAACCTGCTACAAAAATCTCAAATGGGAGTTTCAATCTACTCGATTTTGAACTGTTCGGTTTAGACGGGAACAGCGCAACGATCCTTTTCGCCCTGGCGCTCTTTGTAATCCTGCTTGTTTACCGCCTCACGCTTTATTCGAAGATCACGAGGGAAAAAATGCTGGCCGTGACCTTTTTTGCGTTTCTCACCATATTTTTCTGGGGCATCTTTGAACAGGCTCCGGGAACCCTTACCATCTTTGCACGAGACTATACCAACAGGGTCCTCGAAGGCGATGCGGGCTTCATTTTCAAGGTCGTGAACTCTCTGATGACGCTCATTCCTCTGGCCATAATTACCTGGGTTCTTATTTTGCTTTTCAAACAGACCTTCAAGAAATACCCTTTTTCGAACTTCTTCCTTGGGTTGAGTTTTCTGATCATCTGGGCCATTGCGATCTGGATGCTCAGTACAGAATTTCAAAAAGATGTCGCCGAAATTCCAGCTTCCTGGTTTGGGGTTCTAAACTCACTTTACATCATCACTTTCGCGCCTTTGTTCAGCAAATGGTGGGAGAGCAAATACAATCCTGGCGCAAATGTCAAATTCGGCATTGGAATGACCCTTCTCGGCCTGGGAATGGCTGTGGTGGCATTCGGATCCAGGGACATTGCTCCCGGCGCGCAGACGGCCTCTGTGAGCATCATGTGGCTGATCCTGGTGTATCTTTTCCACACCTTGGGTGAGCTTTGCGTCTCTCCTGTGGGATTGTCTTACGTGAGCAAGCTGGTTCCAGCCCGCATGATCGCCTTCATGTTCGGGGTCTGGTATCTCGCCATTGCAATTGGCATGAAGCTTGCTGGGATGTTTGGTGAGAATGTCGACCGCATCGCCAACGAGAACGGCATCAGTTATTTCTTCTGGATGCTGACGTTTATAGCGGTAGGTCTTGGCGTGTTCTCTGTTATCATGCAACCTGTGATCAAAAAATTGATGCACGGCATAAAATAATGAGATCGAAATCCTGTTAATGAGTTGTAAGCTGATGCTTGTTTTTGCAACTAAGCTTATCCATAAACGAATTTGAAATGAAGAAGATAGTTTTGTTTTTCGCTTTTGTCCTGTTGGTTTCAAACGGATTCGCACAAAAGGAAAAGATCAACTGGATGAAACTGGAAGATGCTCTCGCGGCTCAGACTAAGGTTCCAAAAAAGATAATTATGGACGTGTATACAACCTGGTGCGGGCCCTGCAAGATGCTTGATAAAAACACCTTTCAGAACCCTGACGTCGTGAAGTATGTCAACGACAACTATTACGCGGTGAAATTCAACGCAGAAGGTGATGAGGCCGTCAAGTACAAAAACCTGGAGTTTGCCAATCCGCAGTTTGACCCGAAACGAACGGGGAGAAATGCGCAACATGAGTTGGCACAGGCTTTGAAAATCACAGCTTACCCGACAATTGTTTTTTTCAATGAGAATGGAGACACCTTATTGCCGGTTCCCGGTTACAAGACACCGGCTCAGCTTGAACTCTACCTCAAGCTCTTTTACAACAACGACCACGAAACGATCAGCTCCCAGGAAGATTGGGACCGGTACCAGGAAGAATTCGTCTTTCAATTCAAGAGCTGATTGAATTCAGGGTTTCATTGCTCTTTGTCGTCTTTTTGTTTTAGTTTCGCAAAACCCGACCACTTTGGGTTGAGGCAGCTAAACACGACATATTGAATTACCTTTCGGTTGAGCATATCAGCAAATCTTTCGGAGAAAGAATCCTTTTCGAGGACATTTCCTTTGGAATCAACAAAGACCAGAAGGTGGGTTTCGTCGCCAAAAACGGAACGGGCAAAACAACTCTTTTAAATATTCTTGCCGGCGAAGAAAGTGCTGATTCCGGTGAGGTCATTTACCGCAAAGGCCTGAGAGTCTCCTATCTTTCACAACGCTCTGAGCTCGATCCTTCCCAGACCGTGGAAGAGGTTATTTCCGGATCTGACAACCCAATACTGCATGTCATTTCGACCTATGAAAGCGCCCTGGCCAACACGGAGGATCAGGAAGCGCTTCAAAGCGCCATGGAAGCCATGGATCACCACCGTGCCTGGGACTTTGAAACCCAATACAAACAGGTGCTCTACAAGCTGAAACTAACCGATCTCAGGGCGAAGGTGTCCGAACTGTCAGGTGGCCAGCAAAAGAGGCTCAGTCTTGCCGTTATTCTACTTCAACAGCCCGATTTACTGATCCTGGATGAGCCAACAAATCACCTCGACCTCGAGATGATCGAATGGCTGGAGCAGTTTTTGACAAATGAAAAGATCACCTTGTTCATGGTGACCCACGATCGCTACTTTTTGGATCGCGTGTGCAACGATATCATAGAGCTGGATGACATGCAACTGCATCGCTACAAAGGGAATTACTCCTATTTTCTCGAGAAAAAAGAGGAGCGCCTGGCTTTAGCACAAACCACCTTGCAGAAGGCGAAAAGCCTCTATAAGAAAGAACTGGACTGGATGCGAAGGCAACCCAAGGCCCGAACGACCAAATCCAAGTCAAGGATCGATGATTTCTTCAAAATCAAGGAAAGGGCTCATCAGCGACGAAAAGATCATGTGATTCAGCTGGAAATCCAGATGGAAAGACTGGGCAGCAAGATCCTCGAGATGCATAAGGTCAGCAAGGCCTACGATGACGTGGTGCTGCTCGATCGGTTCGACTATGTTTTCAAAAGAGGAGAGCGCATAGGCATCATAGGCAAGAACGGCACGGGAAAATCGACTTTTTTGAATTTGGTTACCGGTGCCCTTCCGGTGGACTCAGGTAAAGTCGTTGTCGGTGAAACCGTAAAGTTCGGCTATTACACCCAGGACGGCATCTCTATCAAACCCGGTCAGAAGGTCATCGAGGTGATTCGTGAATTCGGAGACTACATTCCGTTGGCCAAAGGGCGCAGCATCAGTGCAGGACAACTGCTTGAAAGGTTCCTGTTTGATCGCAAGAAGCAATACGACTACGTCGAAAAGCTATCCGGCGGTGAGCTCAAGCGCCTTTTCCTTTGCACGGTACTCATTCAGAATCCAAACTTCCTTCTGCTTGACGAACCGACGAATGATCTCGACATCGTTACCCTGCAGGTTTTGGAGAATTTCCTGCTGGATTTCCCAGGAAACCTGATTGTGGTCTCGCACGATCGCTACTTTATGGATCGTATCGTCGACCATCTCTTTGTATTCGAAGGTGAAGGCAGAATCAGCGATTTTCCCGGGAATTACACCGATTTCAGGGCCTATGAGGATTCAAGGCCTGCAACCCCCGAAAGCAGTGTCGAGAAAAAGACAGACTCCCGTATGGCAGAGCCGGTGAAAGGACAACTCTCCTACAAGGAGAAAAAGGAGTTCAAAAGACTCGAAAATGAGATTAAGAATCTTGAAAAGAGAAAAGAGGAGATCGAGGGGCTGTTTTCCAAAAACGAAATTCCCCAGGAAGATATCGAATCCGAATCCATTAAACTGCAGGAGATCATTCAAGAGCTCGAAGAAAAGGAGGATCGCTGGTTGGAGATCTCCATGAAACTGGAAGAATAAAAAAACCCTCCAAACTTTCATCTGGAGGATTTCCTACTTTGTTTTTATTATTTCGATACTTGGATCAGGTCTGAACTTTTCAACCCTAGTTCTACACATTAAAACCTGTGGGAATAACCGAGGGATATTCCAATACCAGGACTAAAGCTTGAAAAAATCTGATCTTCTGCTCCGAAAGACTGATATCTCACTTCTCTGTCACTGTCCAAAAGGTTCTTCACGGACAGGTTGATGTTTGAGTTCATGTCTTTACCGAAGCTCTTGTTTACAATGAGATCCAGGCTGTTGAATGGAATCGTATAGGCATCCGGAACGTCACCAGTACCTACTACCTGAAGGGTTTTACCCTGGACATTGTAATACAAGCTGGTTTGCCAGCCGCTATCTTCGTTGGCATAATTCAAGCCAAAGTTCACAAGATATGGTGACTGCCCCTGCATTTCACGCGTATCGCTCACGGTCTCGCCATCTCTTGCATTTAGCAATCTTCGTTCAAATTCAGGATCAGACATCTGGAGCTGTGATTCAATGAGTGAGAAGTTCAGGTTGAAGCTAAAGTCTTCCCAACTGTCACCACCAATAAAACCGAAGTTTCTTCTGATTTCAAACTCTGCTCCATAAACTGTTGCTTTTTCAGTGTTCACAGGAACAAACTGATCCGAAGCAGACAAGAAATAGGTAAGCTCTATAGGATCTTTGAAATTCTTGTAAAAGACGCTTACTGCAAACATCTGCGCCTTTTCACTAAAACGCTCCCATCGCAGGTCTATGTTGTCTACATAAGTTGGCTGCAGGTCTATGTTTCCGTTGAATGTGGTACTCGAAATCGGGTCAAAGATCTGCGTGATCGAGGCTTCCTTAAAGGACGGTCGTGCTGTTGTGCGACCATAGCCAAGTCTCAAATTCGATTCGTCATTCAGCGCATAGATGAAACTCGCCGATGGAAAAATGTCGTTTTTGTCCAAAAGCTTCTCGTTGTCCAGTACAACGTCACCCTGGTTATTTGTTCCCGTGTAGAACAGCTCGAATTTTTCAAATCGAAGTCCGAGGATAGATTTCAATTTGTCAGTGATTTGAAACTCTTCCGAGACATAGGCCGCGGAAATATTCTGATTCGCATCAAAGGTGTTCGTGGGCTCAAAGTTCCCTTCTGCAAACGTGCCTCGCTGGGTATTGACGGTCCATAAATTCGCCGGATTCAAAATCTCATCTGCATCCCCTTCGAATTCGACACCCGTACCGCCCTGGTACCTGATCTGATATTGTTGAATCGTGAAATCTCTTTGCTTGTAGGTGTACTGCCCTCCGAAAAGTAGTCTAGCTTTCCGGCCAAAAAGGTCATGACGCTTTGTAAAATCCAACTTCCCGACCAGGTTCACCTCCTCAAGGTCCCTCCAGATTCTGAGTGGGCTGCCTGCCGAACTCGGACTCAGGAAATAATCCCCGGTGCTAGGCTCGAATTCGAATGGAGCTACGCGCACATCCTTGTCGTTGATCTTTGAAAGGGTTGGGGAGATCTTCCACTCAATGTTCCATGAACCGTCCTCGTTGGAATGCTTTCCGTTCAACAGCACATTGGTGATCTGGCTTTGCGTATATTCAATATTGTCCTTGAAGATCGTCACTGCATCCGAAAACAGGATCTGTTGCCTGAGATATCCTGCAGTCGATACGCCATTTTGGATGTGCATGCCCGACAATTTAAACTTGCTTTTGTCGGTCTTAAAGGTCAGTCCGGCCAGGATATTCCAAAGAATGTTATTTTTAGCGAGGTCTCCATTTTGAAGTTTGTCCGGATTCATCTCATTGATGGATTTGTCCTCAAACTTCCTCCAGTTACCGTTCTGGAAATCTTCGTAATAGATGTATTCGTTGCGATAAGCGCCGGCAAATTGGTAACCCAGTTTGTTTCCTCCTTTGCCCACATCATAGAGATTCCCCGCCGTGAGGCCAAAATTCGTATTCATGAAGCTAGTCTGTCTTTTCGCTGCCATCTCCTGGTTGAACTGGGAGGTCCAAAAAGAAGTTGCAGGATTTTGTGCCGATGGGGGAGGAATTGTAATATCTTGTGGAATCGGGTTGGAGCGAAGTCCGTTGTCAAATCCCAACAGCTCAGTATTACTCTGCTGAGAGCCCAGGTAATTGTCGTTAAAATGCATGCTCGGGTTGTATTCGGCTCCCACCGAAATGCTGTACTCTTCCTTGTTCGGGAAATCCTTTGTGATGATGTTCACAGTGCCGCCCGTGAAGTCCGCTGGATAATCTGCTGTGAAGGATTTCACAACCTGGATGTTGTCCAAAACATTGGTTGGAAATATGTCCATCTGAATGGTGTTTCGATCGGGATCGAGACCCGGTATGTCCACACCATTGAGAATGGATTTCGTATAACGGTCTCCCAGACCGCGGACATAGACGTACTTGCCGCCCTGAACCGATACCCCCGGGACACTTTTTACGGCCTTGGCTGAGTTGCTCGCCCCAATTTTGCTAAATGTCTGGGCGGATATACCATCGAGCAGGTTAATAGACTTCTTCTGAACGTTCAGCAATGAAGCCTCCGTGTTTTCTGCGGTTGTCGCCCGCACAACTACTTCCTCCAACTCATTGCTAAGAGGACCAATGCTCGCATTGAGCACCGTGGTTTCATTGGCCTTAATCACCACTTCAGAAATTTCGGAAGTTTCATAGCCAATGAAGGAAAATTCAACAGTATAAACCCCGGGCTCCAGCTTCAGGGCATAATTCCCTTCAAAGTCGGTGGTCGTTCCTGCCGAGGTGCTTTTTACCACAACATTGGCAAAGGGCAAGATGTCATTGTATTCCTTGTCAAGCACCTTTCCTGAAAGCTCACCGGTTTGGGAAAACATTCCCGTTGTCCAGATAAGCACCGTGGCTAAAATCAAAATCGCTTTTTTCATTTTTCTATACTAAATGTATCTCTCGTTCTGTTTCTGTTACAAGCCATTGCTCACCCTTCTTAAGGCGAGCAATGGTCTCAATAGGTCAGTTCGTTCGAATTGTTTAAAATGCACCTTTGCCTTTGGCATAAGTCCAGTTGAAATCGCCCAGGTTTGCGCCAACCGAGTTCGCTCCTTTGTCGACTTGAGTTGTCCAGTCGGCAGCTCTCGCGGTAAAGTCAGGGTTTTCAATGATCTTCGACTCCGTGGGGTCCCCGTTGTCATCCGTTGCGACTTTTTCAACGAAGATGGAGTTGTCAAATCCAACCACTTCCCAGTTCGAGAATGTAAGAATCCCGTCAAGGAAATTTTGAGAAACCTGGTTGTTGTCCAACTCTACATCGGAATTGTCTTTGAAACCATAGGCGTAAATTCCGTTTGAAGCTCCCATGGCACGACTTCTATAGTCAGCGTACTCTCCACCTGGAGTATCAGCATTGCCGATGAGGGTGATATTGTTCAACGTAAATTCTCCATTCAAGGAACCCTCAGGCCCGTCGATTTCCAGAGCGTGATCAGAGCTTACGTCCAAAATGACAACTGAGTTGCTTACCGTTCCTGAATATCCCTGATCGATGTCCAATCCGTCATCACCCTGAGCCCAAACAAGCATGTTTTCGGTGTTCACTGTTCCTCCGAAATATTCAATTCCGTCGTCTACATTGGCCACGACCTCTACATTGTTGATCACAGTGCCCGATCCAACAGCGCCGAGGGTCAAACCATTGATCTCATTGCCTTCTCCAATCAGAGCTCCTCCGTGACGTATCGAAACGTATTGGAAAACTCCAGAGTTGTCTTCTGGGTCATCCCCCCCGTAAAGACCGAAAGTGTCTCCCGCAGGAATTCCTTCAATTTGAACTTCCTTGACATCGCCTCTAAATGACCCGGGAGCGTATCCAAGAATTAAAACGCCTCCCCACAGACCCTGGTCAAGCTCGCTCAAGTTTGTTCCAGCTTTCTGACCGACTGAGATATTGTCTTCATTCGATGTGAAAACTATGGGGCTGTCTGAAGTTCCCATTGCCATGATCTTCCCGCCACGTGCAACAATCAAGGCAGAGGCAAGAGATCCGATACCTCTCTCCCCTTTGATGATCGTGCCCGGCTCTATTTCCAGAGTAACTCCTTCATCAACGACCACTTTGCCCGATAATTGGTAGATGTTGTTGGCGGTCCATTTCTCATCAGAAAGGATCAGGCCTGACTTTAAAACTATTCCAGTACATGGCTCGCAGTCAGGACCTCCACAGTCAATACCGGTCTCTCCGCCATTCTGAATGCCATCGTCACATGTCGCACATGGAGCGCAACTGCCTCCGCAATCAACCCCCGTTTCATCACCGTCCTGGATTCCATTGAAACAGGAGGCATTGGTGCCACTTCCGGGTTCTTCACTGCAACAACCTGAAAAGAAAATCATTGAGCTTAGAAGAAATACTGATAAAATAATTCGTTTCATTCTTTATAAGAGTTTTAGTTATTAATTTCTCCGCTGCAAAAGTGGCACTTAGATGTTATGATATCGTTAACCACTATTTAACAGTGAATCAACAATTCGGAAGTATTGCGGGAGAATATTAACTTATCGTTAACTGAGGCCGAAGCATTAAAATTTGGCTATTTTTGTCAATACTTAAATCTAAGATTCTGATTATGAAGAATGAATCCATCAAGATTCTGCTCGTAGACGATGAACCTGACATCCTGGAAATCGTTGGATATCACCTCAAAAAAGAGGGGTATCAGATTTCAACCGCCGCCAACGGAATCGAAGCTTTGAACAAGGCTCATAAGATAAAACCTCATTTGATCCTGTTGGATATCATGATGCCCGAGATGGATGGCATCGAGGCCTGTGAAAAGATTCGTGACCTCGACGGGTTGGAAGAGGTGGTGATTGCTTTTTTCACCGCTCGCGGAGAAGATTATTCTCAGGTCGCGGGTTTCGATGCGGGAGCAGATGACTACATCACCAAGCCGGTCAAGCCTAAAGTGCTGATGAGCAAGGTAAAAGGTCTGCTCAGGCGTTTGAAGAACAAGGATACAAGAACGGAGAATGAGCTGGTTTATGAAGGCATTAAAATAAACCGGGATCAATATTATGTGGAGATCGATGGGAAGCAGATTACCCTGCCTCGCAAGGAATTCGAATTGCTGTCCCTCCTGGCGAGCACTCCAAACAAGGTTTTCAACAGGGAAATCATTCTAAAAACTGTCTGGGGTCAGGACGTCATCGTCGGAGGTCGCACCATAGACGTGCATGTCAGAAAACTTCGAGAGAAAATTGGAGACGATTATATCAAGACCATCAAAGGGGTCGGTTATAAATTTGTGGTATAAGTCTTCGAACCCGTATATTTGAGGGTGAGAATAAATCTACTGAACAGAAATGTCCTCAAAGCATCCGCATTGATATGCGCAGCACTCACTTTAATTGGGGTTGTTTTGCACTTTGTTGTTGGTTTTTCCCTGGTTGGAATTCTTCTTTTTGCTCTTCTCAGCTTTGTACTTGTTTTCCTGTCTGTCAGGACCTTCTTGCGTCAATTCATCCTGACAGAACTGAGAAAGGTGTATGACTCTTCTCTATTCCAAAATGAGCCTTACCTGAAAAAAGAATCGAATGACCTCGACTTTGAGCTTTTCCTCTCTAAAGTCAAATCCTTTGCCGAGAGTAAACATCACGAAATCGAGCAGCTGCACAACCGAGATGACTTTCGAACGGAATTCATGGGAGACGTGTCCCATGAACTGAAAACACCTTTGTTTACCGCACAGGGATATTTGCTCACGGTTCTGGAAGGCAATATGGAGGACAAGAAACTCGAAAAAAAATACTTGAGAAGAACTGAAAAAAGCCTCAACAGGCTGAATTCCATTGTGAAGGATCTCGATACCCTGGCCAAACTGGAAACGGGGATGAAGCTGAGCCAGGAGTCTTTTAACATTGTTCAGTGTGTCAGGGAGGTGATGGATATGCTCGAGTATTCGGCAGAGAAAAAAGACATTTTTCTGGAATTCAAGGAGTCCTATGAATATCCCATCATGGTTCAGGCCGACAAGAAGAAGATAGAGCAGGTCCTGACTAACCTGATTCAGAATTCAATCAATTATGGCAAATTGGGGGGCACCACGAGCGTATCGTTCAGTTCCCATTCGCTGCACCGGCTCCTGGTCGAAATTCAGGATGATGGCATGGGCATTGATCCCGAAAGCCTTCCTCGTCTTTTTGAACGCTTCTACCGCGCAGACAAAAGCAGGTCCCGCGAACACGGTGGATCAGGCCTTGGGCTGGCCATCGTCAAGCACATACTTGAAGCTCATGACCAGGAGGTGTTTGTTCAAAGCACTCCAAATCAAGGGTCTAATTTCTCTTTTACACTCAACAAAGCAGGTTAAGACCCAAGGTTTTCACCCAGAGCCTATAGAGGAACGCAATATTCTTGTTTTTTTAATGTTACCTAAATGTTACCAAATTGTTTATTTTTTGTAAATTTGAGGTAAGAAATTAAAAAATCAGGAATCGTGAAAAAGTTTATCGCAGCTTTAATCCTTACACTTACAGCAACTGGTTTTGCTTTCGCTCAGGAAAATCAACCTACATTCGAAAAACAGGATGACCTTGTCAAAGCCACCTATTATCACGATAATGGCATGGTCAAGGAGGTCGGTTATTTCAAGGATGATAAGCTTCATGATCAGTGGATCCATTACGACAATACTGGCAAGATTTCCGTTGTTGCCAACTACAATAATGGCATCAAAGAAGGGAAGTGGTATATCGTTGGAGAGGAAACAACTAAAGAGATCACATACAAGAAGAACAAATTGATCAAGGTCGAAGAAGTACAGGGAACTGATCTGTCTTTCATCTGAGAGGAATCAGTTGCCTTGCAGAAAAACATCAAACAGGGGTGCATAGTCAGTCTTTTTTGATGTTTTTTTTGTTTCTGCCCATTGATATTCCAGAGCCTCCTGAATGGAATTCCATCCAAATTCGCTCTGTTTGACAGAAGGGTACCATCCTTTTTTATGCATTCGCTCTGCCAGATATTCCTGTTCACTTTGCCCCGGGGTTGGAACCAGTAAAGCTCTTGCGCCCGCAGCATGCAGATCCATAATGCTGCTGTATCCCGACCGCATGATGAGCAGGCGGCTTTGTCCAATCAGTTTTTCCAGTTCATCCGCCAACATATAGTTGTGAATCGTCAGGTTCTGTTGGGTTAAGCATGCTTGGGAGTCGGTTACTCCGCGAACAATAACAACTTTCTCTCTCCGACCTTTCAACACCTCAATCACCATTTCCTCAAACTGGCTTCGCGAAGGTTCGGGTCCACTCAAAACCACGCCTATATCGATTGTTTTATTCGACTGATCCATGGCATTCGCGGCCTGATGCTCCAATTTAGAGAACCTGCTGAGCGGCCCGATCCAATCGAGGTTGTTCAAATTCCCGCCATTTGACGAGAGTTCTCCCGCCAGGCTTGCCTCGCCCTTGAAGTCACATACCCAGCATCTTTGAAACTTCGAGATTATCCTTTGATGCCAAGATGAAGACAGACTGGATAACATGCCCGCCCTTACCTGGAGCTGGTGTGTCAGATACACAGAAGGAACCTCGTTTGACCAAACGCCAAACCGATTGTCCGAAATGATTCCTATGGCTTTTTCTTCCTGAACAATTTCCTGCACCAGTCTGTGCTCCTCGGAGACTGCCTTTTGAATTCGTGGAAGTTGGCTCAACAAAATAAGTTTAAGAAGCCCGGGTGACCTTGAGTATCGAATGCCATAAGATGGAAGTTCATAGGTACGAAGTGCAGGGAATTCTGATGCCAGTAGTTGGAGAGATGCCCCATCACCAGCCAGCACAGGCTCGAATTCTTCTTTAAGCAGTGCCCTTACAAGTGGGATGCACCTGGTGGCGTGCCCAAGTCCCCAATTCAAAGGAGATACAATGATTACCCTGCTGCGGCTCAAAACAGAATCCTAAAGGTCAAAACCTATGTCCTTTCTGAAATTCATCTTGTCAAAACAGATCTTGTCAATGTTGGTATAAGACGATTTGAGCGCTTCTTTGAAGTCGTCTCCATAAGAAGTTATGGCGAGAACCCTTCCTCCGTTTGTGAGAATTTTTCCGTCTTTCAATTCGGTTCCTGCATGAAAAACAAGGGAATCCGAAACCTCTTCCAGGCCATGTATTTCCTTTCCTTTTTCATAGGCTTCCGGATATCCGCCCGACACCAGGACCACAGTTGTGGCGCTTCGTTCGTCGAGTTCCAGTTCAAAACCACTGAGTTTCTTATCGGCTACGGCTGCAAATAAATCCACGAGGTCCGTTTTTACCCTTGGAAGAACCACTTCGGTCTCCGGATCGCCCATTCTCACATTGTATTCGATCACAAAAGGATCTTCTCCCACTTTGATCAGTCCGATGAAAATGAAACCGACATAGGCAATTCCATCTTTTTTCAGGCCCTCAACCGTTGGCCTGATTATACGCTCCTCCACTTTGTTCAGAAAGGATTCGTCGGCGAAAGGCACTGGCGATATGGCTCCCATTCCCCCGGTATTCAAGCCCTTGTCTCCTTCTCCAATTCGCTTGTAATCTTTTGCATTCGGCAGGATCACATAGTCGCTCCCGTCGGTGAGCACAAAAGAGCTCATCTCAATTCCGTCGAGAAATTCCTCAATGACTACCTTTGAGCTCGCATCCCCGAATTTACGGTTGCCGAGCATCTCCTGAAGCTCTTTTTTCGCCTCGTCGAGATCCTCCAAAATCAAAACCCCCTTGCCGGCAGCTAGTCCGTCCGCTTTCAAAACATAGGGCGGTTTCATTTGCTCGAGAAAATCGAAACCTGCTTCAAGTGTTTCCCGAGTGAAACTCTCGTATTGGGCCGTGGGAATCCCGTGACGCGACATAAACTCCTTAGCGAACTCCTTGGACCCCTCTAACTGGGCAGCATGCTTCAGGGGCCCTATCACAGGAATGTGCTTAAGGTCTTCATCTCCCAAAAAATAATCGTGCAGACCATTTACAAGCGGATCTTCGGGTCCTACAACGACGAGACTGATATTTTTGTCCAACACATGCCTTTTAAGCTGATCAAAATCATTGGGATTTATGGCGATGTTCTTCCCGTATGCCGTTGTCCCGGCATTCCCGGGTGCGATGTAAAGATTCTCACATTTTTCACTTTGGGCTAGCTTCCATGCAAAGGTGCATTCCCTGCCCCCGGAACCAATTACAAGAATGTTCATTTTTCAGGTTTTGCCGTAAAAGTACTCAAAAAACAAACGATTCAAAAGATCTGTTCCAGGATCTTCCGGGTGATCATGTAGGTGGGCCTGATCCCTGTGGAACCAAGTCCTCCAGACGCCAGGGTGCTTCCTGTCCTAAGTGGGTTGTCAGATGCGTAGTAGGCGTATCGAACCTTGACATCCGGACTGATATTTCCACGGATTCTCGATGCCGATTGAATGGCTTTCTGATAATGGGCGCCCTCCATTTCGAGGCCGATCACTCCCCATGTGGACTTGTGAAAGAATTCCAGCAGATCCTTGTTCTGAAGCGAGGTGCCTAAAACGGTCACCATGGAGCCCTTAAACACTTTAATCCCGTGGTTCTCGAGATCACTCGTCGCGAGTTGGTTCTCAAAAGGATAGTTGTCGGCTGTTCCCTCAAAAATATGCGCGTTCGGTATCATGATGTCCCCTTTGTCGCCGTCCAAAATTCCTGCTTTCCCCATTACAGAGACCGATTCTACCCTCAGGTGTTTCTTTTCTCC
This sequence comes from Bacteroidia bacterium, assembly GCA_030430615.1. Classification (GTDB taxonomy): domain Bacteria; phylum Bacteroidota; class Bacteroidia; order Flavobacteriales; family Flavobacteriaceae; genus Lutimonas. The sequence continues at coordinate 9,882 of JAUIKV010000006.1, read as the reverse complement.
AGTAGAATTTTCAAAGGGTTTCAACAATTCATCAAGGGTTTCATAGGCCTGTTCTCCGAAGGCATAATCCATAACGATGATCACGGGCATGTCTTTACCTGCTTTCGTTGTTGAGAATCGGGTTTTCTCAAAATCTATCTTTTGAGTGTCAATGATTTGTACGTCAATATTGGCACCCGTTGAATCTTTGATGAACGTTAGACCGTGCTTCGGAGCGCCTTTTTTTATCTTCTTTCTCAAATCCTTGTTCGACCTCTCACCGATGAGCTCAAACAACTCTGTGCTCTTGTGCTTCTCAGCCAAATCGGGCAGCAGCATCGGGCCGTATATGGAATTCATCACACTGTGCATGTTCGCGCTGATGATATGCAGGGGCCTGTCGAGCAGGTTCTTCTCAAACAGCTCATTTTTGACATTGTGGGCCCAGATGTCTCCGTAGCTGTGATGACCTATCCGTTCACGCAAAATTGAGCTGAAAGTGATCTCGTGCTTTTTGTCTTCCAGTATTTCGTTCAGGGCGAGTTTTCCCATCCAGTAGATCACCTCAAAAAGCCGGTCGGGCTTCTTTTCAGTTGCGAAGTTTGAATCCGCCTTGAAAGTCTCTTCGAAGGTTCTTCCCAAAATGCTCGAAAGGTGGGCTATCAAAACTTCTCTTTCTTCCCCTTCGAGGCAGGTGTTATTCAAAACCACCTTTTCGAGGTGCTTCCATTCGCGAGTGGTCTCCCCCTCATCATTGATCATCACCTTTTTAGCGATCTTCTCTGACTCTATGAACATGAAGGTCAAATGGGTGAGGATGTCATAAACGTCTGAACGCCCCCTGGTGATCTCTATGTTCACCTGGTCTCTATCGATCCGGTAACAATTTCTTCGGCGCTTTGCCGGGATGATCTTCGTGAAATTCGAATGGGCAAGTCCTTCGTCAGCCGTCAAATGAATGTATCTGCATTCGGCAATTCCTTCAGGAAGCCTGTCAATGATGTAGAGAAGTCCCTGGAGCTCTGCCCCCTCCTCGCCCATGCTGCCATAAATCTCAGGCTGAAGAATTAGCAATTCGTTGATCAGCGCCTGGCCGGAAATCCCCATGGGCTTGTAAAAGCCCCGGATAAAAAGGTGGCGCATCGTAATGTAAATCCGCTCAATCGCGGTGGTGGAAATCTGTGCTTTGGTTCTCTTAGTGCTTTTCATTGGACAGTATGCTGTGATACCTGTTCTCATCCTCTAAGATGGAAACAGCCTCTTTTATATAAGGGCTGTGAGCGATGTGATTCTGGTATTCCCCCTTTTTGAAGTAGTACCGATTCAGGATCTCATCACTGAGTTTTTCCTTGATCCGATCCTCGTTCTTTCCGAGTTCTGAGATTTTCTCCTGCTCAAGCTCTTTGAGAAGACGATCATAGGAATTCGAAATGCCTGAAGACAGATCCTCTTCCCTGGAGGTCTTAAAGGCCTTTTCAAATTTATCCTCGCTTTTCGTTCTGAAATTGCTCTTGCCCACTTGCAAATAAGCTATGAATTCATTGTACTCCCTGTCTCCGAGAACGAAGTCCTGGGGTTGAGCGATTTGATCGTTCTTGTAATAGAAAGCATTTGCAAAATTGAAAATGGCATCCGATTTCATCAGTGCCTTGGTGGCCTCTGTCGCTTTTGTTTTATCCACGGCAACGTCTGGCTCAATTCCACCCCCGTCGTAAACAACCCGTCCGCTCTTGGTCTTAAAGGCATTCCGCGTCGCATCCGAGAACTTTGGAATGTCTGCCCCATCTCTATGCGTGTAATCCAGTTCCTGGATATTCCGCCCACTTGGCGTATAATACTTTGAAATCGTCAACTTGAGTTTGGTTCCGTAGGTTAGGTTGCGATAACGCTGAACGAGACCCTTTCCAAATGACCGTTCTCCCACAATCACAGCCCGGTCGAGATCCTGAAGCGATCCCGCAACAATCTCCGAGGCAGAAGCCGACCTTCCATCTATCAAAACCACAACTGGAATCTCCAGGTCGATGGGCTCGTATTTCGTTCGGTAGACCTCGCTCCATTTTTTGAGTTTCGCCTTGGTGCTCACTACAATCTCGTTTTTGGGAACGAAAAAGTTCGTGATGTCAATTGCCTCATTGAGCAACCCCCCCGGATTTCCACGGAGATCGAGGATCAACTTGCTCATGCCCTGGGTTTTCAGGTCCACAAAGGCATTTTTCACAGAAGAGGACGCCTTGTTGTTGAAACGATCAAATGCTATGTACCCGATTTGATCGGATATCATCTGGTAATGCGGAACCGGGTCTACAAGGATCTTTTCCCTTGTGATCGTAAAGTTCTTCTGGATTCCATTCCTGTTGATCAGGAGATTCACTTCGGTGCCCGGGACGCCCATGAGAAGATTGATCACCTGGTCGCTGTCGTAGTCCGATACCTCTACGTCATCGATTTTCAGAACCTGGTCTCCTACCTTGATTCCTTCCTCTTCAGCGGAATAGCCTTCATACACCTCTGCAATGACCAGTTTGTTGTCGTAGTACCGGGATTCTGCTCCTATGCCGCTATACTCTCCCGAACTGTTGATCCTAACTTCTTCAACGCCTTGTTCGTCATAAAATCGGGTATAGGGATCCAGTTCCTCCAGCATGTTGTTGATCGCACTCTCTGTGAGCTGAGCCGGGTTGATCTCATCGATGTAATACATGTTGAGCTCCTTGAAAAGGGTCGTGTAGATCTCCATCTGCTTGGCCACTTCAAAGAAATCCGACTTGAAGGCAAACAATCCGGTGCTAAGGACGACCACCGCTACCAGCACCAGTCCTTTCTTCATTCGTTTAAAAATCTTCTTAACTTCTTTCATCCCGGTATTTTTTTATTGTTTTTTGACAAACTTGGTGAGAAGCTCCTTCATTCTATCCTCGATAAGTTGGTAATTCGGTTCTTTCTTTCCCTGATATATAAACATAAATATATGCTTTTTAGTATTCTCAGAGGAATAGACAATTTCCTTGTTCTTTCTATAGGCTTCGCGCATCAACCGTTTGATTCTGTTCCTGTGAACAGCGCTTTTGAAATTTCGTTTTGAAACGGATACTCCAGCCTGAATCAAAGCAGGTGAATCGTGTTCCAATTGCAAGAAGACCAATTTAAGGGGAAAGGCGTTGAGGGATTTTCCTTCAGTGAACAACTGCTCAATCCTCTTTTTGCTTTTCAGCCTCTCCAATTTGTTGAAGGTTTGACGCATTGTTGCAAATGTAAACAATAAAAATTATCAATTTAAAAGTTTCACAGCACTGGTATTATCATTTCATTAATTGTAAATTTGCTTTGTTAACATCTCAACAAATTTCTATGTCAGTCGATTTATTCCAATCACCCGATTATTATAACCTTGACGACCTGCTGACCGAGGAGCATAAATTAGTCAGAGAAGCTACCAGAGAATGGGTCAAGAGGGAAGTCTCACCTATCATTGAAGACGCTGCCCAGGAGGCTAAATTCCCCAATCAGTTGTTGTCCGGACTTGCCGAGATTGGAGCCTTTGGCCCATACATTCCCGAGGAATACGGCGGAGCCGGCCTGGATCAGATTTCATATGGATTGATCATGCAGGAGATCGAACGAGGAGATTCGGGTATCCGCTCGACGGCATCCGTGCAATCCTCCCTGGTGATGTACCCGATTTTCAAATACGGAACTGAGGAACAGAGACTAAAATATCTTCCTAAACTTGCCAGTGGAGAGCTTATTGGCTGTTTCGGACTGACAGAGCCGAATCACGGATCGAACCCGGGTGGCATGGAAACCCGTTACAAGGATATGGGAGACCATTACCTGCTAAACGGAGCCAAGCTTTGGATCTCGAACTCTCCGTTCGCGGACATTGCCGTGGTTTGGGCCAAAAATGAAGAAGACCGAATTCACGGACTCATCGTCGAAAGAGGCATGGAAGGCTTCTCAACCCCCGAGACCCATCACAAATGGTCACTTCGCGCATCAGCGACCGGGGAACTGATTTTCGACAATGTAAAAGTTCCTAAAGAAAATCTGCTGCCAAATAAAAGCGGTTTGGGGGCTCCTTTGGGCTGCCTGGATTCTGCTCGATACGGCATTGCCTGGGGCGTAATCGGTTCGGCCATGGACTGCTACGACACTGCCCTGAGATATTCCAAGGAGAGAATCCAGTTCGGAAAACCGATCGCCAGCTTTCAGCTGCAACAGAAGAAACTGGCCGAGATGATCACTGAAATCACCAAAGCCCAACTTCTGACCTGGCGGCTTGGGGTCCTTCGCAATGAAGGCAGAGCCACAACGGCTCAGATTTCTATGGCCAAGCGCAACAATGTTGAAATGGCACTCAATATAGCGCGAGAGGCAAGACAAGTTCTGGGGGCCATGGGAATCACGGGCGACTACTCGATCATGAGACATATGATGAACCTGGAATCGGTCATCACTTATGAAGGCACGCATGACATACATCTGCTGATCACAGGAATGGATATTACGGGCATACCTGCCTTTAAATAATGACAGTAAGAGTAGCCTTGATCCAGGATAGCCCGGTTTTCTTCGATCTCGACGAAACCGTACGGAAAGTTGAGAAACTCGCCGAAAAATACGCCGCAGAGGGTTGCAATCTGATCATTTTTCCTGAATCCTTTATCCCCGGATATCCCCGTGGGTTTGATTTTGGCGCCGTCATTGGCAGCCGCACCCAGGAAGGCAGGGAACTCTATGCTATCTATCACGAAAACAGTCTTGATCTCCAGGGGAAACACCTCAAGCGACTTGAGAAGCTCTCGGAGAAACTAGGAGTCTACCTGGTCATTGGGGCCACAGAAAAGGAGCGTGTCAATTCTTCTCTGTACTGTTCCATGCTCTACATTTCGCCAAAAGAAGGACTGCTGGGGGTCCATCGAAAGATCAAGCCTACAGGCACCGAACGCCTTGTATGGGCTGAGGCAGACGGGCGCTCACTGGTGAGTTTTGATACCTCTGTCGGAAGACTAGGAGGTTTGATCTGCTGGGAGAACTACATGCCCCTGGCCCGTATGTCAATGTATCAAAAAGGCCTGGACATTTACATCGCCCCAACTGCAGATGCCCGGGAGCAATGGACCGCAACTATGCGGCATATAGCATTGGAAGGCAGATGCTTTGTTTTGGGCTGCAACCAGTATTTCACCAGGTCCATGTACCCGGAAACCTATAAAAAGCTGGTCGACCCCTCAACAGAGGAAATCTGCCCCGGGGGGAGCCTAATCGTTTCCCCTTTGGGAGAGGTAATAGAAGGGCCTCTCTTCGGAAGTCCAGGTGCGCTCGTAGCAGATCTCGATCTTCGCCAAGTTCCTGCAAGCCGTTTGGATTTCGACGTGAACGGTCACTATAATCGAAAAGACATTTTTACCTTTGAAGTGAAAGGACAACCTGAAACCAAAACAGAAAAATTCAAATCTTAGTTATGAAAAATCATCAAATTTTTTTACCGCTTGTATTATTGGTATTTGCGCTGACTTCTTGCTCTGAGAAAAAATCGGATGCAGCAAATGCCGAGACACCTGAAAAGTCAGAAACGATTGATTATACAGAGGCACTTGAAGGCGCCTGGACAACCAAGGATCGAAATAGGGAGGGACAGGAGATCGTTGTGACAACCATCGTCATGGATGGCTATATAGCCGAATCATTCTACAATGTAGAAAGAAAGGAGTTTGATCACACTTTTGGCGGAAGCTGGACAATCGACGGCAATACCTTTAAAATCAACATGGAATTCTCTTCAGCTGATTCGACCCTCGTGGGCACTTCGCGAGAAGTTGTCTTTAATTATCAGGGTGACACGATCACATTTGAAGGTGACGACCGCATCTGGACACGTATCGACGATGGGAAAAAAGGCAACCTGAGCGGCGCCTGGCTGATAACCGGAAGAGAGCGAGATGGTGAAATGACTCGGAGGGAACCCGGACCGAGAAAGACTATGAAAATTCTCTCGGACACCCGTTTCCAATGGATCGCTTACAACACTGAGACCAAAAAGTTCTTCGGCACAGGTGGTGGGACCTACACGGCAAAGGACAAAGAATATACCGAGAACATTGAATTCTTCTCAAGGGACAGCAGTCGTGTCGGAGCTTCTCTATCCTTCGAGTTTGGAATTGAGAACGACGAGTGGCACCACAGGGGCCTCAGCAGCAAAGGGGATCCGATACATGAGGTTTGGACCCTTCGCGAAGACCTGGATAAAAAGTGATTTTTTCTTTGAGCAGGCTATTTAGAAAATTTACCTGAAGACCTTCAAAAACTTAAAACCCGGAACGCACCGTTCCGGGTTTTTTTTGCCCTGGAGGGTAACCTGTTATTCGCAGTATGCGTCAAAATTGAACCAATCGGCATTTTCATCCGTCACTCACAATTTAAAATTCGATTTCCATGACACGTGCTCTTTACTTCTTGCATCGCTTCGCGATGATCCTTCTAGTCTCTATAGCTTGTTCTGCTCAAAATCAGTCGTTCGATAAAGCGGGCCCAGCAAGAGATGCCCTCTATGAAATCTCCATGCTGAACCTTGACTACGCATTGGTCTCATACACCTTTGAAGCCACTGACGGCGTTTTGCAGATGAGTTCCAGAGGAGCCGATCAATTTGAGAACAGGTGGGCCACATTCATATCCGATCTATCTGCCGTTTCTGAAAGTGGGCAAAATATTGCCATCAACCCTATGCCTCATGGGCAGTGGTCATTTCATGCCGAAAAAGGAACGGTTGTCAAACTGAGCTACCGGGTTAACCTCGATCATGAAAAGCACGTTTGGAGCGGCGGAATTGATGGGGTTGCCTACAAACGTGATCATGGGGTTTTCTATTCGGGAAGAAGCCTCTTTGTCATGAACGGAAGAGGCCCTGAGTCTATCACCGTGAATTTTGAAGTTCCAGAGCATTGGAAAGTCTCAGCGGTCTGGGATCAGGATGAGACAGGAACTAATTCTTTCAGGGTCGACACGTACGATGAATTATCAGAGTCCATGCTTTTCGCAGGAGAGCACGAACAATTTATATTCAAAAGAGATGGGTTTGAGCTATTGCTCGCTCTCGGCGGAGAAGAAATCATTGCTAAAAATGAAGATTATGTTAATCTTGCAAGTGGCGTTCTCGATTACTACATTAAGCTCATGGGAGGAGTGCCTAATCCATCCCCTGAGAACCCTTTTCACAGGGCACTGGTCATAATCAACCCCTATGAGCAACCTGATGGAGAAGTGATCGGAAACTGCATTAGCATTCTGGAATCAAATCAGGCAGATCCAATGGCACAAATGATATCGCGATTTGTCTATGCTCATGAGCTATTTCATCTTTGGAATGGCAAGTCCTTCTTTCCTTCCGATTTGCGCTGTGAATGGTTTAAAGAGGGAGTGAGCAATTACTATACACTCAAAGCCCTGTATCACGTTGGCGTACTCAATGAGGAATCATTTTTCGCAATGCTGAACGGGTTCTTCTATAAACGATACGCGTCGGATCCAGGAGTCGGTTCTATGTCAATGACCCAGGGCAACGAAAAACATGATCATTGGGGTCTAATCTATTCTGGAGGCCTCTTTGCGGGCATCTCCCAGGATATGATCATCCGTAAGGCAACAAATAACAAACACAGCCTGGATGATCTGATGAGGGGGATTTTCTCTGATCTCGGGGGCACAAATGAGAGTTATACCCTGGAGGATCTGCAAAACAGATTAAGCGAATTATCCGGTCAGGAGCAGGCGGAGTTTTTTGAGACTTATATTGATGGATCCCGGAAAATTCCATTTGACGAATACTTGAAATTCTCGGGACTGCATTCTGAGATTAAACTGGACAACCTGAGCATCTTGAGACAGCAGGAGGAATCACCTCAGGAAAAAGAAATGATTCAGGGATTGTTAGGAGCGAACTGATTTTTGAAATCTTAGTATCTTAGGTGCGATCAATTCCAATGTCAAATGGCATATAGCGATTATTTGGCGGATCGAGTGAGATCCAGACTGACAAAAGCAGGGCGCATCGAAGAGAAGAAAATGATGGGCGGTCTGATCTTTATGGTCAATGATAAGATGTGTATTGGCGTGGACATCGATAAGCGCACGGGTGAGGATCGTCTCATGGTTCGGGTAGGAAAGCTTCCCTACCAGGATCTCCTCCAAAGAGAAGGAAGTCGTCCCATGGATTTTACAGGCAAGCCTATGCGAGGATTTCTGTTTATTGATCCTGAGGGGTTTGATACGGACCCAGATCTGGATTTCTGGGTGTCCAAGGCATTGGAATTCAATTCAATGATTCAATAATCGCAATTTTTTTCAAATTGAAGCTTACATTCAAGCAGGCTGGTTCTGACAAAATGGAAGAGGTTCTGAATCTTTTTCGCGACACAAGTGTCGAACTCAAAAAGATGGGGCTGACCCAATGGGGCTATTGGGCTGACCCGCCTGAGGAAAAGATTCAATGGGTGCGTGATGGTTTTGAAAAAGGAGAGTTTCATTTCGTTTACAACAAAGAAAACGAATGGGTTGGCATTTTCAGACTTCTTGAGACCGATACGCTCTATTGGGATGACAAAGGACTTGAGAAAGATGTTCGCTACATTCATTCTCTTGTCACAAAACCTGGAAGATCGGGGAACGGAATCGGGGCTATGGTCCTAAAGAAACTGGCCATAGATCTCAAAAAGTTTGGGGCACATAAAATGCGATTGGACTGTGATTCTTCAAACTCTCGTCTTTGCTCCTATTACGAGGATCAAGGCTTTGTCAAGGTTGGTGAAAAGAAGACCTCTTTCTCGGTGAACAACCTCTATGAGAGAATCCTGTAAAATATTTTCCTTATCATTTGAATGACTTGACTCGAACCAAAATCTCGTATCTTGGTCGTATGAAAAAACACAACAAATCATACACTGCCAAAGAGCTCAGCGACCTTCTCAACGGTAATTTGGTCGGTGATTCAACCCATGCCATCGACGGACCTGAGCAAATTGAAATGGCGGGCTCAAACCACATCACCTTTATCGGAAATCAAAAGTATATACCTCTCTGGAAGACCTCAAAAGCTTCAGCAGCCGTAGTTGACAAAAAGCTCGATTTGCCGGATCCCGGAGAGAATAGAGCATTCATAGAGGTCGGCAACGCAGACCTTGCCATGGCCCAGCTCCTGGATTTGTTCCTTCCCCAAGGGGTCGAGTTGGAACCCGGAATTCACCCTTCAGCCTTCGTTCATGAAAATGCGAAGGTCGGAAAAAATGTAACCATAGGCCCCAATGCCTTCATAGGAAAAGGTGCAACAATAGGAGACAACAGCGTAATTTTTCCCAACGTCAGTGTGCTCGATGATGCCATCATCGGGGCCAACTGCCAGATCCGTTCGGGATCAGTCATCTCAGAGCGATGCGTCCTCGGTGATTACTGCCTTATTCAATCGAATGTGAGTATCGGTTCTGATGGTTTCGGCTATCGCCCAAGCCCAGACGGCAGAGGTATTGTGAAAATCGCACATATTGGAAATGTAGTCATAGGAAATCATGTCGAGATAGGATCATCGAGCTGTATCGACCGGGGGAAATTCAGTTCCACCGTAATCGGAGACGGAACGAAGATTGACAACCTCGTGCAGATAGGTCATAATTGCAAAATTGGGCGCTCTTGCATGATTGCCGGCTGCTGTGGAATCTCTGGGTCGGTAACTCTGGGAGACGGCGTGATCATGGCCGGACAAGTGGCTGTCAAGGATCATGTCAAGATAGGTAACGGAGTGACGGTTGGTGGCAAATCAGGTATTATAAACGACATTCCCGATGGTCAGACAATTCTCGGATTCCCTGCGGTCCCCGCTAAAGAAACGCTCAAGCAATGGGCTATTCTCAA
>JAUIKV010000190.1 GCA_030430615.1 Bacteroidia bacterium | reverse complement strand
GCAGAGGCCAGGAGGGCGCCCGTCAGAAAAAAAGGTCTTCTTCTTCCAAGGCGCGTCCAGGTCCGGTCGCTGTAGTATCCAATAATGGGCTGAACGATCAGTCCGGTGAGGGGAGCCACGATCCAGAACCACGAAAGTTCATGAACATCTGCTCCGAAAATTTGAAGGACTCGACTTGCATTGGCATTCTGAAGTGCGAAACCCATTTGAATGCCCAGGAATCCGAAACTCAGATTCCATATTTCCCAAAAACTCAGTCGTCTTTTTTTCATTGTTTGCTGCCTGTTAAGATTGGTTCACAAATTGATTCCAAATTCCATCGTAGAATCATTGACAGTTGTCAAAAATTCAAATCGTGTGAGATAAAATCAAAAAAAATGTAGAAATGGCGAACTCTGCCGTTTCGTTCTGTGAAGTATTAAAAAGTCAGCAAGTCGTAATTTGCGTACAAAGTACTGCACAAAGATATAATTTTTTTGATTAGTTCTGCATCTGGACTTCTTTTGTGGAATTTCTGATTTTCAAATCAGTTTGTATCAGTGCTGTCTTATATTTGTAGTTCGGTTCCTTCGAGTCGATCTCGTCGAGCAACAACTCCAGTGCCTTGCGACCCATGTGTCTTCCATGCTGAGCCACAGTCGTCAAAGAAGGTGTTGTAAATTCGGAAATCACCCCATCCGTGAACCCAATCACCTCGACATCGTCCGGCACCACCAGTCCGTTTTCTCTGCAAACGCGCATCGCGACAGCTGCATACACTTCATTGACGGCGAATATACCATCCGGTCGGTTTGACGACAAGATAAGATTCTTCAATGCGCTTTCGATCTCGTTTTCATGCTCCACTTTCAGCACCAGCTCCTTTCTCACAGGAACCTTGTATTCTTTCAAAGCCTTTGCGTACCCCAGCTTTCTTTCATTTCCCACCACGACGTAGTCAGGGGTCGTGATAAGCACAATATTGGAGCAGCCATTTTGGATCAGATGCTCCGTGGCCAGGAAGGCCCCTCCCACGTCATCGGCGATCACCTTGTTGCATTCGATCTTGTCCACAACGCGGTCAAACATGACCAGGGGAATCCCATTGCGTATCAAGTCAGTGAAATGCCGGTAATCGTCTCGTTCTTCCGTCTCCTTGCTGATCGAAAGAATGATCCCATCGACGACGCCATTTGCCAGCATTTCGAGATTGAGAATCTCTTTCTCATAAGACTCATTGGAAAGACAGATCATCACATTGTATCCTTTCTCATTGGCAAGTTGCTCAATGCCTGTGATGACCTTGGTGAAGAAATGATGCACGATTTCGGGAAGAATAACCCCTATTGTCTTTGTTTTCTGATTTCGAAGATTCAGCGCCAGGCTGTTCGGCTTGTAGTGATAGTAACGGGCAAAAGCCTGAATTTTTTCTTTCAATTCAACGCTGATTTCATGGCTGTCTTTAAGAGCTTTTGAAACCGTGGAGATCGACACATTGAACTCCTTGGCAATCTTCTTTAGGGTAATTTTTTGTTTCATCCTGTAACAGCCGGGCAACACACCGCCCGATAGTGCTTAAAATTTGCAAGTTAAAAGTACGGATTTTATTGTTCTCTCAAAAAACTGGCAATGAGCAGAAGCACACCCCAAATAGCAAAATTCACATTTTTTATCACATTTTTTATCAATATAAAAATTAAATGGAATGAGATTTTCAATATGGCAATGAATTTGGGCGAAAAAATAATTTCCAACTCCAACGTTTGCGTAAAAAAACTTATCAACACGAAAACGTTTTCGCCCTTTAAAAAGTGATTTTCGTCAGTGTTAAGTATTTGTTAACAGAATATATTCGCCCGTTGAAGTATAAAAATTCCAGCAAGTTTTTTTATTCAAATCATTGATAATAACAAAATTAATTTTATGAAAAGATCTCGACAATTATTCCTTGCAATTGTCTTTTTATTTCCCTTGTTCATGTCTGCTCAGGACATCATCAAAGGGAATGTGAAAGATGAGCTCGGAACAGATCTTCCCGGTGTTTCGGTGATAATCAAAGGAACCAACCAGGGAACAGCAACCGACTTTGACGGAAATTTTGAGCTCGAAGTCGAGGAATCAGATGCCATACTTGTATTTTCTTACATGGGGTATTCTACAATGGAGTTACAGGCCTCTGACGGCATGCAGGTGATCCTGCAGGAATCCACGGAGAGCTTGGACGAGGTAGTTCTGATCGGATACGGTCAGACGACCAAGAAAGACGCAACCGGAGCGGTAGAACGTGTAAGCGAAAAGGAGTTTAACGTGGGACTGATCGCTTCTCCCGAACAATTGATCACGGGTAAGACAGCGGGTGTGAATGTAGTTCCTCCTAGTGGTAAGCCCGGTGAAGCAGGTACCGTGAAGATCAGGGGAGGTGTTTCCTCTCTCGGCAACAACAGTCCTCTCTACGTGATTGACGGAGTTCCGATCGATCAGACGGAAGGACCGGCACTCAACTCGATCAACCCGAATGACATCGAGAGCTTCAACATCCTGAAAGATGCCTCGGCCACTGCAATTTACGGTTCACGGGCAACCAATGGTGTGATCATTATCACCACCAAATCAGGAAACATGAACTCTGATTTCAAGGTGGATTTCGACACTAAGGTCTCGGTAGGATACAAATCCAATACGGTGGATGTGCTGACTAAAGATGAATATGTCGACTTTGTAAACAATTCATTGGGCAATCAGGACGCGATAGACGCCTTGACCGATGACGAGACTGACTGGCAGGAGGAGATTTACCGGCCAGCTTTCGGTACTGACAACAACCTGACTTTCTCGCAGGGATTTGACAACACTTCTTATCGCATCGCCCTGGGGTACATGTTCCAGGAAGGTATTGTGGAAACCAATGACTACACACGAAAATCCTTTGCAATGAATGTGCGTCAGAATGCATTTGACGATCACCTCAAAATGGATTTCAACATCCGCGGAGCCTGGGTTGTCGATCAATTCAACCAAGAAGGAGCCATCGGAGCCGCGGTGCAATTTGACCCTACTAAGCCCATCTATTCCGGAAGCGAAGCCTACGGCGGCTACTGGGAATGGCTGGATCCGAACGGTTCAGGCGCACCCAACAACCTGGCGCCCAGGAACCCCGTGGGTCTTTTGAGACAATACGAGGAAAAAGCCAATACGAGCCGTTACATTGGGAACGCCAAGTTCGATTATAAATTCCACGGTTTTGAGGACTTAAAACTTGTCATGAACTTTGGTTTCGACTATGCCCAGGTGCGAGGAAACAAAGTCACACCGGCTACATCGGCCAGTGGTTTCAACAGTCAGGGATCCCAGGAAACTTATACGCAACTCAAGAGAAACACACTTGCCGACATCTATTTGAACTACAATAAGACCTTCAACGATGTGCACAAGCTTGACCTTACCCTGGGTCATTCCTTCCAGGATTTCTACAAGGAAAAAACGAGCATCAACACACCAGGTGTAGGTGAGGTCAAAGAGACCAGGCTAGTCAACCTGAATGCGTTGCAATCCTTGTTTACCCGTATCAATTACGGATATGACGACCGTTACCTGGTGACATTCACCTATAGACGAGACGGTTCTTCAAGGTTTTCACCTGAAAACCGATGGGCAAATTTCTTCTCAGGAGCCCTGGCATGGAATATCGCCAACGAGAATTTTATGGCGGATTCACAAACTTTCTCAACACTCAAGCTGAGACTTGGTTTCGGTCAGACCGGTCAACAGGAGATCGAATCTGACTTTGGGTACCTGCCGGTTTATACCCCGGGTCTTCCCAACGTAAGCTATCCTTTTGACGATGAGTATTACACTACTCTCCGTCCAGATGGCTACGACTCTGAGATCAAATGGGAGGAATCGGACACCTACAACATCGGTGTTGATTTTGGTTTCCTCGCAGACGGGATTACCGGATCGATCGAATACTTCCAGAGACAGTCGGAAGACATTCTGAACAGGGTGGCACCTCCTGCCGGGTCGAACCTGACCAATGAGATCTACACGAACATTGGTGACCTCGAAAGCAGCGGTGTTGAATTCACCCTGAATGCCGATGTGTTCCAAAGACAGAACTTTACATGGAACCTCAGTTTCAATGCGACCTATCTGACCAACACGATCAAGAAACTCAACAATGTTGACGATCCTGACTATGTAGGTCTTCCGGTTGGTGGGATATCCGGAGGTGTGGGTAACACCGTTCAAACCCAGCAAGTCGGACAGCCTCAATTCTCGTTCCTTGTATATGAACAGGTGTATGACGAGTCTGGCAATCCGCTTGAGGGTGTTTATGTCGATCAAAACGGCGACGGAATCATCAACGACAGCGACAAAAGGATTTTCAACAATCCGAACCCGGACTACCTCTTTGGACTTTCTTCTTACATGACGTTCTATCAAAATTGGGACTTCTCTTTCACGATGAGAGCATCTCTGGGCAACTATGTCTATAACAACGTGGCTTCGGCCAATGGTGTATACGCCGGAGTATGGGAGTTGAACTCGCTCAGAAATGCACACTCCTCTGTACTTGATACTGATTTCAGAGAGCAGCAATTCTGGTCAGATTACTATGTGCAGGATGCATCATTCCTGAGAATGGACAACGTTGCACTGGGATACACCTTCTCAAATCTGAATGAAGGAAACACGGGACTGAGACTTTACACGACAGTTCAGAACGTGTTCGTGGTTACTCCGTATGAAGGACTCGATCCTGAGATCAATGGAGGTATTGACAATAATTTTTATCCAAGACCGAGGACTTTCCTCGTTGGATTGAACCTTAACTTCTAAAAGCAGAGACAATGAAAGTTTTTAAGAATAAAATATTCAATTTTTGGGTTGTCGTCGCCATGCTCTCCATCGGATTCGTATCCTGTGAGGATGAATTGGACAAACAACCCGTGACAGAGTTGACGGAGAGCCAGGTCTTTGCCGATCCGGCTTCGTACAAAGAGTTTTTGGCAAGAGTTTATGCCGGTCTGGCCGTAAGCGGACAGGAAGGTCCTGCAGGCCGTCCCGATATCCGCGGGATAGACGAGGGCTTCTCAAACTACCTGAGACAATTCTGGAAGCACCAGGAACTCAACACCGACGAGGCGATCATCGCCTGGAATGACGGAACGATTCACGATCTTCACAACCACGTATGGACGCCTGCCAATGAGTTCATCCGTGCCATGTACGACAGGATATACTTCCAGATCGGGATCACCAACCAGTATTTGAGAGAGACCACCGAGGAGAAGCTCAACGAGAGAAATGTTGAGGCTGACCTGAGGGCCGAGATTCAGGCATTCAGAGCAGAGGCTCGCTTTATGAGAGCCTTGAGCTATTGGCATGCCATCGATTTCTTTGGTCCGAACATTCCCTTTGTAAAAGAGGATGCGCCTGTAGGAAACTTCTTTCCTGAGCCAGGTGAGGGAAGCGAAATCT
>JAUIKV010000189.1 GCA_030430615.1 Bacteroidia bacterium | reverse complement strand
TGGGAATGCGTGGTCTTGGTTTCTTCAAGGCGCCCTTCAATAGGGTAACCATCCGTTCGGCGGCCAAAGCCTTGTTTCGATGCTGACTTCTGCTGGTGTCACAGGAAAGGATCAATTCCCCTTCTGAGGTCAATCGGTGCTCGAGTCGGTCGGTGATCCGCAATTTTTCCATATCCGTCAAGGCACGGGATTCTGAAACCTGAAAACTCCCAATAACTTTGGAGGAAACCTTGTTCGCATGCTGACCCCCGGGGCCACCCGATCGGACGGCCTTGAACCTGATCTCCTTCATGACGAGTTTTTCATTCATCCTGATCTTTTTTCCAACAATTGGTCAATCTGAAGTATTGCCTTTTCCATGCGCTGCTCCTTGTCACCAGTCAGAAGAACGTAATGACGATCGAAATCGATCAAAGCCTGCTCAAAGGCCTTGAACATCTCTTCTCTCTGGTGAGGCCTGTCTCTGAGGTCATCGACCTCCCAGGGCACGTCAATGTCAGTCAGCAGATAGAGATCATAAGTGTTTAATTGGGCGTATTTGGCTAGAAGCGGATCCAACTGCCCGTCGTAGTACTGCTGGGAATACACCATGGTTTCCAGGAGGTCCGTATCGCAAACTAAAACCCGGTTGGCTTCGGCGGCAAGCTCATTTTCGAGGCGCATCTGCCCCTGGGCGATCGGAAGCAAGTCAGAATATTCGCAAATGATTTGTGTTCGATCAAATTTTTCCTGGAGATAATCCCGGGCAAACTCGGGAACCCAAACCGTTTCATAATGCTCTGCAAGCATTCTGGCAAGGGTCGTCTTGCCCGTCGATTCAGGTCCGAACAGCACAACTTTTACCAGGTTTACTGCTTGCTGCTTAAGATCTTCTTCCATGACGAATAGCCGTAAATTGCAATAATGGTGAACACAAGATACTGGAGGCTCGTAAAAGCCAATCCTTTGTAAAGATACAAAGGCACCGAGATAATGTCACCGATGATCCAATAGATCCAGTTTTCGATCTTTCTCTTGGCCATCAACCACATCCCGACAAAAAATATGCCCGTTGTGATGGTATCTGCATAGGCCGTCCACCCAGTCCATTTGCCCTGTTGATAATACACCAGGAATACAAACAGCAATGTCCCTAGGAAAATGAACACGGACCGAAGCTTTTCTTTCGCGTCAGTCCTGCTGATCGGAGTGTAATGGGTAGGGTCCACTTTACGCGTCCAAATGAACCATCCGTAGACGCTCATGACAAAATAGTATGCATTGATCATCATGTCTCCCAGAAGTCCCCATTTGAAAAGGAGATAAACGAAGATAGCCGTGCTTACCATGCCCGTTGGAAAGACCCAAATCTTATTCTCCTTCGAAAACCAGACGGAGAGAAACCCAAAGATAACGGCGATCACCTCGAGCCAGATATCAATCGTGTCGTACGAGCTGTACTGATTAAAGACAGATTCAATAAGTAGGCTCATGTCCGAGATGGTCTCCGTTGACGATTTTTAATACAAAGACACAGTTTTTCTCATCCAACAAGGTCTCGTGCATGTTGTCTTTCAAAAAATCCATCACCTCGGTGTAGGGGCCGTGAATCTGAGTACTCAAGCCGTTCTCCTCCATTCTGAACGGAGATTTCCTGAGTCGTTTTATGAATTCAATGATGATGCTCTCAAAATCCTCGCGCAATGGATACATGCTAATGTCAATGGATATGTTCATCTTTCAATATCTGTCTTAAAATCTTGGGGTTCTGTTCGAACGCTGTGCCAATGACCACCATATCTGCCCCGCTTTCGAAGGCTTCTGCCATCTGCTCGTGACTTCGGATTCCTCCTCCGGCGATAATCGGTATGTCGATTTGTGATCTCAACTCTGCAATTAAGGTACCGGGAACCGGGGTCTTAGCGCCACTGCCAGCCTCGAGGTAGACAAGTTTGTTTCCCATATAGGCACCTGCCAGGGCTGTGTTTAAAATTGTCTTCTCATCCTGTGGGGAAATAGGTTCCGTCTTGCTGACCCTGGCAACTGAGGTGTCGACGCCGCCGTCAACGAGAATATATGCCGTGGGAATGACTTCCAGGTCCGTTTCCTGCAATAGGGGCACTGCCTTAACCTGTTGATTGATCAGGTATTCCGAGTTTCGGCCGCTTATCAGATTGAGAAAAAGAAGTGCATCAGCGTGTCCTGTGATTTGACTGAAATCACCCGGGAATAAGACGACCGGAAGCGATGAAAGCTCCTTGATCCTTCCCACCAGGGCCTGGGTATCTCCATTTTCAACCGTGCTCCCTCCCACCAGGAGCAGATCCACTAACTTGGAGTCAATCGCATGAAGACAGCTTTCGACTTCTTCAGGACGCAACTTGTCAGGATCCAGCAAAATGCCGATCATCTTCCTGTTCTCACTGCGCGCAAGCGTGATTTGTTGATAAACTGAGGTTTGTAGCATAGGTAATAGTTAGTTCAGTTGTGAAGTCTCGGACTCCGTATGCATAATGGCGTACACCAGCGTGAAACCTTCCTGCAGAAATTCAAAATGAATGTCGTACTGGCGTTTCCATTGATCAAAAATAATTCTTCCGGCAGACCGCTGATTTCTGAAAAGAAAAGGATCAATCGCAATGTGGTCGTGAAAACTGAGACCTCCGTAGGGGTAGGTCTTGTACATCGCCTCTTTGGCACCCCAGATAACCGTGAGCTGTTTTACCATGTCCTCATCGGATAGTGAGTCGTAATCCGTGTTGACAAACCTGTGCTGGATCTTGAGTATTTTGTCTCTGTTTTTTTCAACATCGATGCCCACTTCATCTGCGCTGATTATGAGGGCAGCAAATTCAAACGAATGGGTGATGGAGATGTGCTTTCCATCATCAAGCAGAGGCTTACCGTAGCCATTGTAGCTCAAATTTTGATCACTATATCCCTCCTGCTGCAACAATCGTCTCACGCTCAGGAAGCCCTTCTGGTGAAGCGTTGATTTCATTCCTTCCAAGCGCTCTCGACTGTCGGGTTTCAACTCGACCTCAGCCCTCAAATCTTCAAGTTCCTCTTCAATCTTCCAAACGTGAATGACACTCAGGTCATTGGGCCGGATGGTTTTATATAACGGCATAGTTGAAGTTGTGAGGTATTTCGTATTTTTGCGAACTCAAAGCAAATATAAATATTATGAGTTCAGAAACATCAACCTACGTGAAATATAAGGTCAAAGACATGAGTCTTGCGACATGGGGAAGAAACGAGATTCACCTGGCGGAGGCAGAAATGCCCGGACTGATGAGTTTGCGTGAAGAGTATAAAAATGAAAAACCTTTGAAGGGGGCTCGCATTGCTGGTTGTCTCCACATGACCATTCAAACCGCTGTGCTGATCGAGACCCTCGTGGAACTCGGAGCTGAAGTGACCTGGAGTTCATGTAACATATTTTCGACCCAGGATCAGGCGGCAGCTGCCATTGCAGATGCAGGAATCTCAGTTTATGCCTGGAAGGGCATGACTGAAGAGGAGTTTGACTGGTGCATTGAGCAAACCTTGTTCTTCGGTGAAGACAAAAAGCCTTTGAATATGATTCTTGACGACGGAGGGGACCTGACCAACATGGTTTTGGATCGTTACCCGGAGCTCGTCGATGGAATACGAGGTCTTTCTGAAGAAACTACTACAGGGGTTCACCGGCTATACGATCGCATGAAGGAAGGAACATTGCCTATGCCTGCCATCAATGTCAACGATTCGGTTACCAAATCCAAATTCGACAACAAATACGGCTGCCGTGAAAGTGCGGTGGATGCCATCAGAAGGGCCACCGATACCATGATGGCTGGAAAAGTAGTTGTCGTTGCTGGCTACGGAGACGTTGGAAAAGGAACTGCCGCTTCTTTCAAAGGAACAGGTGCCCGAGTGATAGTCACTGAAATCGATCCCATATGTGCTCTCCAGGCCGCCATGGACGGTTTCGAAGTGCGAAAACTGGAAAACGTGGTCTCCAAGGCGGACATCGTCATTACGGCCACGGGTAACAAAGACATCGTGCAGGAACGTCATTTCAGAGCCCTGAAAGACAAAGCGATAGTCTGCAACATTGGACATTTTGACAATGAGATCGACATGGCGTGGCTAAATGAAAACTATGGAGACACCAAAGTGGAAATCAAGCCTCAGGTAGACAAATACACGTTAGATGGAAAAGAAATTCTCATTCTGGCAGAAGGTCGTCTCGTGAACCTCGGTTGCGCCACAGGCCATCCAAGTTTTGTAATGAGCAATAGCTTTACCAATCAGACTTTGGCCCAAATTGAATTGTGGAACAATTCGGACAAGTACGAGAACAAGGTTTACATGTTGCCCAAGCACCTCGACGAGAAGGTCGCGCGACTGCACCTTGAGAAAATTGGTGTGGAACTCGAAGAACTGAGACCTGATCAGGCAGAGTATATCGGTGTCAAGGTGGAAGGTCCGTTCAAACCCGAGTACTACAGGTACTAAAGCTCTAGATTTATATTAATTGCATTCGATTTGCCAAAACCTTACTTTATGAAAAACCTCCTAGTTCCAATCGGCAGCAATGAGAACGAGCGCAATACCTTGGAATACGCCATTGAATTTGCACGGGAATTCAATTCCCGGATATATCTTATCCATGTCTACAGCAGCTCAAAGGTAAGCGGATCGTTTAAGAACGTCGACCACATAATAGAGAGAGACAGCAAGGAGATTCTCAGGGAGCACCTGCAAAGTGTTGATTCGGAGGGTGTGGAAATCATTACGAGCACCCTCAAAGGTCATTCAGAGTCTGATACATTGAAGCAGATGATCAAATTGCTTCACATTGATGTGATCATTGCCTCGACAAAGAATGATGGGTCGGATGAAACCACTTTCATCGGTAAAACCACGGGCAATATCATCAAGGATACTGAAATCCCAGTTTTGGTGATTCCGGCAGAAGTCAAATTCAGGCCTGTGAAGAAGATCCTGATGACGATTAAATCGGGATCCATCAAATCTTTGGCAACCCTGGATGTTCTGATCTCGATTCAAAAGCACTTCGATTCTAAGATCAATTTGCTCCAGGTCAAAACACCAAAACTGGATTCTAAAGACCTGGAATTGAACAAGACCCTGGAATCATTGGTTGCAAATCGAATTCAAACCCGAAACGCCACTGTATTTCAGGGTGTGCTGGAGCACCTTCACGAAGAGGACCCGGACATGCTATGCGTGATCCGAAGAAAAAGAGGTTTTTTCAAGAAGCTTTGGCAGGATGATCGCGTGAAAAAAATAGATTTCGACAGCAATATTCCCTTGCTTGTTTTAAAAGGATTGTCGTAATTTGCAAGCAGATTTTGACACTTGGGGTTATAGCTCAGTTGGCTAGAGTGCTTGACTGGCAGTCAAGAGGTCCGGGGTTCGAATCCCCGTAGCTCCACAAACAAATAGAATCTGTTAAAACAGATTCGAAACAA
>JAUIKV010000188.1 GCA_030430615.1 Bacteroidia bacterium | reverse complement strand
CATACACAGAATCGGCAACAAATTCAATGATACGAGAAACCAGTTTTCAGAGAGTCCCGTTATTTTCGATGAAGACAGCTACCAGCTGATGCTGCCCTATTTGCTCAAACCCTTTGCCAATGTCACAGAACGATTCAAGTTCACTCACCACGCCGATGTGAATCTCAACGAGATCAATTCATACGCGCAGCGTCTTTTTAAGGATGAGGAGAGCTTTTTGGAGGTGTCAAAGAATGTGGTCGCTCATCTGTACGAACAGTCCAATTCAGCACAGATCAAAACCGGAGACGTCATTGTGGCCCTGTTTGATGACGTGGAATACAAGGAGATCCTGACCCAGGCGATCGGAATCTTCAAAATCGAGTCCAAGACCGATTTCTTCCAGACTTTTCTGGAAGGCGGCAGCTACGACATCGCCGTGCAGAAGGGCATCAGCACCAAAAAGATCGACAAGGGTTGCCTGATTGTCAATTATAAGGACGATGAGGGCTTAGCCGTTTTCAGCGTAGACAACAACAATTACGACGCGCAGTACTGGACCCGGAATTTCCTGAACGTGAAATATGCCGATGACAGCAATCACCACACGCTTACCTATATCGATCTGTGCCGTGAGTTTTCCGGTGAGGTTTTAAAACCTGAGTACAGCACGAAGGAGCACAGTCATTTCCTGGCCCGGACCATTGATTTCCTCAAAGAAAACGAAACCGTGAACATTCATGACTTCAAGGAAGAGGTCTTCGATGAAGACGACATGAAACAGCAGTTTGATGACTACAAGAAATCCTTTGAGGAAGAAAGAGGGGTGTTGGTGAGAAACCAATTCCATGTGGCCGACCTGGTCGTTAAAAAGCAGAAGCAGAAGATCCGAACTGAGATCAAGCTTGACACGCACATCCAGATCAAGCTCGACGTTGAGGCACCTGACGCCTCAGCCGAATACCTGGAACTTGGATATGACCAGGAGAAGAAGATGAAATACTACAAGGTTTATTTCAACGAAGAAGAGTAGAGGTTCGATTCATTATTTCCCAGACCATCTTTTTTCGTCACATCATTTCTGCCGAGAAGACCTCGGAGAAGTGTTTGAGTATTTGGTTCTTGACAATTTCAGGGTCAAGCTCTTTGCTGAGTTCCGCGTGCATGGAAGTAACTGCTTTACCTCGAATTCCGCAGGGTATGATATGATCGAAAAAACCCAGATCCGTATTGACGTTCAGGGCAAAACCGTGCATGGTAACCCATCTTGAGGTCCGAACGCCCAGGGCGCAGATCTTGCGGGCAAATGGAGTGCCCACATCGAGCCATACCCCGGTTTCCCCTTCGCTTCGGGTTCCTTTGATGCCGTATTCCGCAAGGGTTCTGATGATCACCTCTTCCAGGCTCCTCATGTACCATCGAATGTCCGGCTTATAAGCCTCCAGGTCGATAATCGGGTAGCCGACGATCTGCCCGGGTCCGTGGTAGGTGATGTCGCCTCCCCGGTTGGATTTAAAAAAGGAAATCCCCTTCTTTTCCAGTTGTTCTTCGGAAAGCAGCAAATTGGAAAGGTCACCGCTCTTGCCGAGGGTGTAAACGTGGTTGTGCTCGGTAAAGACAAAGAATCCGGGTCGGGGAGTCTCAACCTCTCGATTGCGATTGGCGAGTTTGATGTCGACGATTCTCTTGAACAGCTCGTCCTGGTAATCCCAGGCTTCACGGTAGTCGCTCCGCCCGATGTCTTGAACTTCAATGCTCATTAAGCGTATTTTGGGTTGTTCAGTATGATCAGCGCCCCAATTACTCCGGGGATCCAGGCACATAGTGTCAGGATAAACACGATTAGCACGCTTCCACACCCCTTGTCAATAACTGCAAGAGGAGGGAATAAGATCGATAAGAGCACGCGCCAGAAACTCATTTCACTTCTCGTTTTGAATCCACAAAAATCGTCATTTTATTTCTAACTACATGACGCGGATTTTTCAATTGTGTTACAAAGACTTGACTCTTTTCGTTTGGGAGAGTCTGCTAGTCGTCTTCGTTGTCTATTGTTCAAAAGGATTGTATCTTTGGCACTCGTTTTTCTAAACCAGAATTTGACATGCAATTATCGGAACAGGAAATTGTAAGGCGCGAGTCGCTCAAGAAGCTTAGAGACTTGGGAATCAATCCCTACCCGGCTGCCCAGTTCGAAACCACTTCGACAGTCGGCCAGGTCGTTGAGGAGTTTGAAACCCTCGAAGGCAAGGAAGTTGTCCTTGCTGGTCGGATCATGAGCCGCAGGATCATGGGTAAAGCTTCTTTTGCCGAGCTGAAAGACTCGACAGGGCGTATGCAGATCTACATCAACCGGGACGAGTTGTGCCCGGGCGATGACAAGACCATGTACAATGACGTGTTCAAGAAATTGCTAGACATAGGTGACATCGTAGGGGTTCGAGGAGATGTTTTCAAGACCCAGGTAGGCGAGAAATCTGTCATGGTCAAAGAGTTGACTGTACTTTCCAAGGCGTTAAAGCCGATGCCCATCGTGAAAGTGGATGCTGATGGCAAGACCCATGACGCTTTCAGTGATGCCGAAATGCGATACAGGCAGCGCTATGTCGATCTGATGGTGAACGACCAGGTCAAGGAGACGTTTCTCAAGAGGACGCGTATCACGAATTCGATTCGTGAATTCTTTAATGAAAGGGGCTACCTTGAAGTGGAGACGCCGATTCTGCAACCGATTCCGGGAGGAGCAGCGGCACGTCCGTTTGTTACCCATCACAATGCCCTTGACATTCCATTGTATTTGAGGATTGCGAATGAGCTTTACCTCAAACGCCTCATAGTAGGAGGTTTTGACGCGGTTTACGAGTTCTCAAAGGATTTCCGCAACGAAGGTATGGATCGAACCCATAACCCTGAGTTCACGGTGATGGAACTCTACGTGGCCTATAAGGATTATCACTGGATGATGAGCATGACCGAGCAGCTGCTCGAGAAAGTTGCGATTGACGCCAACGGCACCACGAAGGCTAAAATCGGTGATCAAACCGTGGATTTCAAGGCACCTTACGCAAGAGTTCCGATTCTGGAGGCCATCAGGATCCACACGGGACATGAGGTGGCAGGAATGAATGAGGAAGAATTGAGGGAGGTTTGCAAAAAACTGGGTATCGAAGTAGATGATACGATGGGCAAAGGAAAGCTCATCGACGAGTTGTTCGGCGAGATGTGTGAGCATCACTACGTTCAACCGACCTTTATCATAGACTATCCCAAAGAAATGAGTCCTCTTTGCAAGGAGCATCGCGACAATCCTGATCTTACCGAGCGTTTTGAACTGATCGTAAACGGTAAAGAACTGGCCAATGCTTATTCCGAGCTCAATGATCCGATCGACCAGTTGGAAAGATTCCAGGATCAGCTCAAATTATCCGAAAAGGGAGATGACGAAGCCATGTTCATAGATATGGACTTTGTTCGCGCACTCGAATATGGAATGCCACCTACCTCGGGCATCGGCATAGGAATTGACCGATTGGTCATGTTCCTAACCAACAATGCATCCATACAGGAAGTGCTTTTCTTTCCACAGATGAAACCGGAGAAGAAACCAGTGGCAATCACAGATGAGTCCAAAGGGCTGCTCGACATCCTCTCGAAAGCAGAAAAAATGGAGTTGGGCACCTTAAAGGAAAAGGCCGGACTCTCGAATAAAAAATGGGACAAATCGATCAAGGAGCTCACCCGAAACAAGCTGGCCCAGGTCAATAAGACCGAGGAAGGATTGTTCATTGAGATCGTTTGACACCTCGGATTCTTTGGAAATTTTCTACTGAATCTGTTATTAAGCACAGCCTTGAAAGACATGGTGAAGCAGCATATGGATTCCGGGAAAGGGACTCTAGGTATTCTCAAAAAGATTGCCCTGGGGCTGCTCTTACTTATTTTAACTGCTTTCATTATTGGATTTGCCTACCTCAACTTGAGGAAGAATGAGATCAGCGAGGAATTGTTGCTGCGGGTGAACCGTGAATTCCCAGGGGAGTTCACCGTTGGTTCGATTTCGGTGGGTGAGTTGTTTGGATATCCGCATCTCGAGTTTAAAGTCAACAATCTGCAGTTTTGGGAATCCAAAGCCGGTTCAGGGCAGAGAAGGAATGTCATTATTGACGTTCCATCCGCTCGTTTCAAGGCGGATCTCACTGATGTTTTGCAAAATAATTTTCACATCGACCGCCTGGAACTCCAAGAACCCAGACTTGTCATTGAGAGAGACAGTTCGGGAGTCCAGCTGATTTCAAAGGCTTTTAAACCGCTGAACAAGAACAAAAAAACTTCAGATTCCACTCTGTTAGTTTTAAACATCGAAGAAATAAACATAATCGGGGCCTGGGTGACTATTATCGATCGACCCTCAGGAGTCTTAATCCCCATAAGTGTTGAAGAGCTCAGGGGAGATTTTGAATTGAAGGAAGAACGTATTCGGGGAAAGGTCGATGCTAGGGTTGCGGGAAAAGAGCTCATGGACACCTTGAAGGTGAAAACGAGGGATTTCGATATAAAATTGAATGGGACGTATGACCTTGACCTGAAAAATAGAAAACTTGACTTCAAGAGCCCCCAAACAGAAATCGGTCGAAATTCCTTCGATCTGGATTTGAATTTGGATTACCAGACAGAGAATGTCCTGAAGATGAATCTGAACTCACAGCAGGATGGGCTCCGATTGGAGTACTTGCCGTATGCCAAGTCGGACTCCCTTGCGGAGGATAATAAGATCGTTTTTAGCGGCAACGTGGGATTCACATCGCGTTTCAGATGGAGGCCCCGGGCAAAGGTTTCTTTTTTAAAGAGCATGGAGTTGATGTTTTCGATCGAGGGGAATGATTTGCGACTGAGAGGAGCCGACCTGGATAAATTCATTGACAAGTTCAGACGAAGCCAGAATTTCAATCTGGCGGATGTCAGCGCAGTAATGTTCGCAGGTCCGGCTGGTTTGGCAATTACCAAAGGAGGAGATTATGCCAGTCTCGCTTTTGCCTCGAAAGGCGATTCGACTCAAGTTGGCAAGTTTTTGACCGAATGGAGCCTGAAGGACGGGAAGCTCGAAGCGAATGACGTCGCATTGAGCACTTTGAGAAACAGAATATCAGTCGATGGAAAGTACAATTTGGTCAATGACAGTCTCGGTTTTAATTTTCACGTTCTCGATAAAAAAGGCTGTGAGCTGGTGGGTCAAAAGGTCTATGGCACCTCAGAGGAGATCAAAATGGGACAGGTCAATCTGATCAAGACCTTTCTCGGTCCGGTCAAGAATTTCTTTCGCGATTTGGGCGTGGTAAAATGCGACATAGTTTATGAAGGGAGGGTCGAACATCCAGATCCCAAAAGGAAAAAGAACGGCTCCTGATTTACTCCCTAACGGTATTCGAGAAATTCATAATATTACACTATGGAAAACTATCCCACTTTCAGGCTGGACGGAAAAGTAGCACTTGTAA
>JAUIKV010000187.1 GCA_030430615.1 Bacteroidia bacterium | reverse complement strand
TAGGTTTTGGCTCTGCCAATCCGATAGGCGACAACACCACTTCAAAAGGAAGACAACAGAACAGGAGAGTTGAAATTCTCGCTGAGAAAATGTAATTCCTTTTCGAAAGGATTTGAAAGGGCCGCAGACATGCGGCCCTTTTTTTTTAAAAGTTGTAGATAACTTTTATTGTGGGGCTTCAATAACCATTGTATTTTTGGTCAAAAACAAGGGCAGTTGAGCAGTTATCTCGATGTATTGAACGAAGCGCAGAGAGAGGCGGTGCTTCAGAAAGAAGGACCGATGATCATTATTGCGGGGGCAGGTTCCGGAAAGACCCGGGTGCTGACCTATCGCATCGCCCACTTGATGGAAAATGAAGTCGATCCGTTCAACATTCTGGCACTTACTTTCACCAACAAGGCAGCCCGGGAAATGAAGAGTCGAATCGCTACTGTTGTGGGCCAGAGCGAATCGAAGAATCTTTGGATGGGTACCTTCCACAGCGTCTTTGCGCGCATACTCAGAAGTGAGGCCGAGAAATTGGGCTATCCGTCAAATTTCACAATTTACGACACACAGGACAGCGTTCGACTGCTCACCTCGATTATCAAGGAGATGCAGCTCGAAAAGGACAGGTACAAACCTAAGCAGGTTTTGCACAGGATCTCCCAATTCAAGAACAGCCTGATCACGGTGCGTTCCTATTATCAAAATCCAGAGCTCATAGAAGCGGATCGTGCCGCAGGGCGTCCTGAGACCGGAGCCATATACAAGGCCTATGTAGATCGCTGCTTCAAATCTGGTGCGATGGATTTCGACGATCTACTGCTTCGCACTAATGAGCTTTTGACCCGATTTCCGGAGGTCCTGGCGAAGTACCAGGATCGCTTTCGCTATATCCTGGTCGATGAGTACCAGGATACCAACCATTCTCAATACTTGATTGTGCGCGCCTTGGCCGACCGTTACCAAAACATTTGCGTGGTAGGGGATGACAGTCAGAGCATATACGCGTTCCGTGGGGCCAACATTCAGAACATCCTGAATTTTCAGAAAGACTACGAAGGCGTAAGGATATTCAAGCTCGAACAGAACTACAGGTCTTCAAAGAACATAGTTCGTGCGGCCAACAGCGTCATCGACAAGAACAAGACCAAGCTGGAAAAGGAGATCTGGACCTCAAACGAGGAGGGTGGAAAAATCAGGGTGATGCGAACCTTTTCGGAGGGTGATGAGGGGCGATTCGTGGCAAGTTCGATTTTTGAGAACAAAATGCAGCACCAGTTGCAGAACAACAGTTTTACCGTGCTTTATCGCACAAATGCGCAATCGCGTGCAATTGAAGACGCCTTGAGAAAGAAGAACATCAAGTACCGGATTTATGGTGGTCTTTCGTTTTACCAGAGAAAGGAAATCAAGGACGTCCTGGGCTATTTGAGATTGCTTGTCAATCCAAATGATGAGGAAGCTCTGAAGCGTGTGATCAACTATCCGGCACGGGGAATCGGGCAGACGACGATCGACCGACTTTCCCTGGCAGCAAACCAAAATAACCTTTCCATCTTTGAAGTTCTGTTAAGGCTTGACACGATGAATATTGGAGTCAATTCCGGTATTCGGACGAAGCTCCAGAACTTTGTGAACATGATTTTGAGCCTACAGATCGAGGCCAGGAGCAAAGACGCTTTTGAGGTGGCGAACCAGGTGGTGAAGACCACGAGAATACTACGTGACATTGAGAGCGAAGGCACCCCGGAGGCGATCAGCAGGGTTGAAAACATACAGGAGCTTCTCAACGGTATTCGGGATTTCATCGTTGAGCAGAAGGAAAAGGAGGAGGACTCTTCCCTGGAATTCTTTTTGGAGGATGTGGCCCTGGCCACGGATTTTGACAAGGACAAGGAGGATGAGCCCAGGGTTTCCCTGATGACCATACATTTGGCCAAGGGTCTTGAGTTTCCGTTTGTGTATATCGTCGGGCTGGAAGAGAACTTGTTCCCGTCGGCCATGAGCATGAATACGCGCAGTGAAATCGAGGAGGAGAGAAGACTCTTTTATGTGGCTTTGACTCGAGCCGAAAGGCAGGTTTACCTGAGTTATGCGCAATCGAGGTACCGTTGGGGAAAACTCATCGATTGCGAGCCCAGTCGTTTTCTTGAGGAGATAGACGAGCGGTATTTGGAGGATCTGGCTCCAAAACCTGTCTCGCAGCCAAAGGCCTTTCTCGACAAGGACTTGTTTGGCAGTCCCGACCCGGAACGGGTACGGTTCAAGAAACCGATTCAGCGCGCACCGCAGAAAAAAGCTAAAAGGACTGAATCAAAGACGATCTCAAAACCAGTCTCAAAATCTGTCTCAAAGCCATCCGGGGCAAACTTCAAGAAGGTCAGCGATGTCAAGAGCGCCGGGCTTCCGGATGGTACGGACTTGAAAATGGGAAGCGTGGTCGAGCACGGGAAATTTGGAAGGGGAGAAGTCATCAACCTGGACGGTACCGGTGGGAATCAGAAAGCAGAGATACGGTTTGACTCCGGGGAAACGAAAAAGTTGCTTCTTCAATTCGCGAAGTTGAAGATAATTCAGTAATCCGGCCTCTTTGAAGTCAAAAATTGATTACTTTGCAAGGCGAGAAAAAAAGAATGATTTAGCGAGAAAAACAAATGGATTTAGAATACAATGCAGAGCGGGAGAAATTGATCATCCCTGAATACGGAAGACATATACAAAAGTTGGTTAATCACTGCATCGCACTTGAAGATCGCGAAGAGCGAAACAAGATGGCAGAAGCGATTGTCCACGTCATGGGTAACATGCAGCCCCACCTGAGGGATGTTCCCGATTTTCAGCACAAGCTGTGGGATCAGATCTTCATCATGTCGGATTATCGTCTGGATGTGGATACGCCTTATCCCAAGCCGGAGCGCGAGGTTCTTCAGGCAAAACCCGAGCCCCTTGCTTATCCGAGGTCGGCTTCAAAGTACAGGTTCTATGGGAACAACATTCAGATCATGATCGATACCGCCCTCACCTGGGAAGATGGGGAGATGAAAGACGCACTGGTGTACGCCATTGCAAACCATATGAAGAAATGCTATCTGAACTGGAACAAAGACACTGTAGACGACGATGTAATTTTGAGTCATCTTAAGGAATTATCCGGTGGAAAGCTGACGCTCAAGGAGAAAGACATTCTCTCCGAATCAAAAGATCTGCTCAAACAGAAAGCGTTCAAGTCCTATCAAAAAACCGGTCAAAAGTCAGGTCAGAAACAAGGCAAGAAAAATTACAGAAAAAGATAATCGCTTAATCCGTATCCATGTCAGTATTCCGCATTGAAGGCGGGCATCGCCTAAGTGGAGAGATCGTGCCTCAAGGCGCAAAAAATGAAGCTCTCCAGATCATTTGTGCAACCCTGTTGACACCTTCTGAAGTCACGATCAGCAACATTCCAGACATCAGGGATGTCAATAAACTGATCTTCATTCTAGGCGAACTCGGGGTGAAGATTGAGAAGCTGGATTCAAATACGTACACTTTCCAGGCGGATGATCTCAATCTGGACTACCTCGAATCGCTGCAGTTCAAGAAAGACGGCAGTTCTTTGAGGGGATCGATAATGATCGTCGGACCCTTGCTTACCCGATTTGGTCGGGGCTATATTCCAAGGCCAGGTGGGGATAAGATCGGAAGGAGAAGGCTTGATACGCACTTCGAAGGTTTTATAAAACTGGGGGCCAAATTCAGGTACAATCGCGAAGAGTATTTCTACGGGGTGGAGGCTGATGAGCTTGTGGGTACGGAAATGCTCCTGGATGAGGCTTCCGTAACAGGTACGGCCAATATTTTGATGGCTGCTGTTTTGGCCAAAGGAGAGACTGTAATTTACAATGCGGCATGCGAGCCATATATCCAGCAGCTCAGCAGGATGCTCGTTAGCATGGGAGCAAAGATTGACGGGATAGGTTCAAATCGATTGATCGTTCATGGAGTAGAATCCCTTGAAGGATGTGAGCACAGAATATTGCCGGATATGATCGAGATTGGAAGCTGGATCGGAATGGCAGCCATGACTCGATCCGAATTGACTATAAAAGATGTCAGCTGGAAAGATCTGGGCCTGATACCCAACGTATTTAAGAAACTGGGTATCCAGCTCGAAAAAAGAGGTGATGACATCTTCATTCCTGCCCAGGAAAGCTATGAGATTCAAGGTTATCTCGATGGGTCGATACTGACGGTTTCCGATGCACCCTGGCCAGGTTTCACCCCGGACTTGCTCAGCATTGTGCTGGTTGTGGCCACCCAGGCAAAGGGCAGTGTTCTTATTCATCAGAAGATGTTTGAGAGTCGACTTTTCTTTGTGGACAAACTGATTGACATGGGAGCCAAAGTCATTCTTTGCGACCCGCACAGAGCCACGGTCATCGGCATGAATCACGAGTCCAGTTTGAAAGCGACGGTCATGACTTCTCCTGATATTCGAGCAGGTATTTCCCTCTTGATTGCAGCGTTGTCCGCCAAGGGGACCAGCACCATTCACAACATTGACCAAATTGACAGGGGATACGAAAACATCGATGGCAGACTTCGCGCCCTCGGTGCAAAAATCGAGCGAATAGACAACACTTTTTGACCCTCGGGGTGAAGGCCTCTGAAATTAAGTGACATTATGGCACATTAAAACGCTTGGCAAGTAATTTGCTTACTGAGGGTAGAAGGATAAATATGAAATCTAATGAGTAAGAAAGAAGAAAATAAGAAAGGCCCGGAAATGGACCAGAACCTTGGGGAAAACGAAATAGATCAAAAGGAAATGCGCGAGGATGTAACTACCGAGGAGGCCAGGTCAGAAGAAGCCGAAATAGACGAAGTTGAACAACTCAAAAATGAGGTCCAGAAGGAAAAGGACAACTTCCTGCGGCTTTTCGCCGAGTTTGAGAACTACAAGAAAAGAACTTCTCGAGAACGTATCGAGTTGTTCAGTACAGCCAATAGGGAGCTGATGCTTGCTTTGCTCCCTGTATTAGATGATTTTGAGCGAGGCTTGAACGAGATCGAAAAATCGTCTGATGGACCTCTTTTTGAGGGCATGAAGCTGATATACAACAAATTTAAAAACACTTTGACTCAAAAAGGACTGAAAGAAGTTGAGGTGAAGACTGGCGATGTTTTTGACGCAGAAATACATGAAGCGATCTCGCAGATCCCGGCCCCTGACAAAAAGCTTAAGGGAAAGATCATTGATGTTGTCGAAAAAGGTTACAAACTGGGGGATACGATCATTCGGTATCCGAAAGTGGTTATGGGGAGCTAATGCCCTCTGAAATTTAAAGCAAAATCAAGTGAAACAAGATTATTACGAAGTTCTTGGTGTGAGCAAGGGCGCTACGGCAAGCGAGATCAAGAAGGCTTATAGGAAAAGGGCCGTTGAGAATCACCCTGATAAGAATCCTGGAGACAAGGCTGCTGAAGAGCGTTTTAAACAGGCTGCTGAGGCCTATGAGGTGC
>JAUIKV010000186.1 GCA_030430615.1 Bacteroidia bacterium | reverse complement strand
CCGGGCTTAGGTCGGGAGACAGAATACTATCTCAGAGTGTTGTCTACGGCAGGCCTGATCTCGAGGCATCCTTCGTTGTAAAAAGAGGCAATGCGAAGCTAGACATAAAGTTCTACCCTTCACGTGAAATGGAAGTACCACAACTTTTGAATTCAGCACAGAATATCAATGAGCTGGGGCTTGCTTCTGATTAGTCGTAAATGAAAATCTCTATCTTTAGGGAGTGGACAAACGATCATTTATTAAAACTCTTTCACTGACAAGTGTTGGTGTTGGGTTTCCATTCCTCCAGGCCTTGAGCAGCGGAATAGGTTCGTGCAATCACATTTCCAGTCAGGATTTGGCTGAAGATGAAGAATTCTGGAGTACAATTAGACAGGGCTACCTGCTAAATGAAGATTACATCAATCTTGAGAATGGATACTATTGCATGATGCCTCAGGAAACCCTGCTCCATTACCAGGAAAATGTTAGAAGTGTTAATTTTCTCGCTTCCCGCTACATGCGGACAGTTCAGTTCGAGAACAGGAACCTTGCCCGTGGCTTACTTGCCGACATGGCAGGTTGCTCTTCAGAGGAGATCATAATAACCAGAAACACAACCGAATCGCTGGATCTTGTGATCGCCGGACTCGACTGGAACGCTGGAGACGAAGTCATCTATGCGCAACAGGACTATGGATCCATGATAGATATGTTCCGCCTCCAAAAGGAACGCCGAGGAATTGTCACGAAGGCCATATCGATTCCCAATCATCCGGAAAACGATGAAGAAATCATTTCCCTTTACAGAAAAGAGATAACCGGAAAAACGCGATTGCTCATGGTAAGCCATGTCGTGAATATCAACGGACAAGTCATGCCCGTGAAGAAGATATGTGATATGGCACATGAAAAAGGAGTGGAAGTTATGGTAGATGGGGCACATTCATTCGCTCAACTTGATTTCAAGATTTCCGAATTGAAATGTGACTATTATGGCGCGAGTCTTCATAAATGGTTGAGCGCGCCTCTGGGATCAGGCATCTTATATGTTAAAAAAGACAAGATCAGGCAGCTGTGGCCCCTTTTTGCTGAAGTTGAAATGCCCAGAGACGACATTGACAGATTAAATCATATGGGAACCGTTCCCGTTCATGTTGAAATGTGCATCCCGAAAGCAATCGAATATCATAATGCAATCGGAACTGAAAGAAAGCTGGAACGGTTAAGATATCTAAAGAATTACTGGACCAGCAAATTAAAAGACCATGATCGCATCAGGATTAACACTCCTTTTGAAAAAGAAAGATCATGTGCCATCGCAAATGTCGGTGTTGACGGAATTCATTCAAAGCAGTTGTCAGAATTGTTATTTGACAAATATAAAATCTGGACGGTGGCAATCGACAGGCCGAACGTACATGGCTGCAGAATAACGCCAAATGTGTTCACATCAGTCGATGATTTGGACGCTCTTGTCAATGCCCTTAAAGAAATTGGCTCCTGAACATAGTCAGAAAATATCTGAACGAATGAAATCTCATGTAACAAGAATCGGTCTCGGGCTTGCCGCACTCGGAAGACCAGAGTACATAAACATTCGGGAGCATGCTGATGTCGACAAAGCCGAAAAATCTTATAGGCTGAGAGCCATGGATCTTCTTGAATTTGGATATCTGAGAGGCATTCGGGATTTTGATACAGCCGCTTCGTATGGAAAAGGCGAGCAATTTCTGAAAGAGTGGTATCAGGACACAAGATATCCGGATGTGCGCCTGAGCTCAAAATGGGGGTACACGTATAAGGCCAACTGGGAGATCGGATACAATGGTCCACACGAAGTAAAAGAACACAGTCTTTCTAAGCTTCAGGAGCAGTGGTCAGGCGCCAAAGAATTACTCCCGGGATTGAAAATTTACCAAATTCATTCAGCGACCTTTGAAAGCGGAGTTCTTGAAAATAAGGAGGTCCTTGACGAACTTCTTCGAATTAAAAAGACATTCGGAATACAGATTGGACTTTCTGTAAGTGGAGCCAATCAAAAGGAGGTGATCTCAGCGGCATCAAAGGTTGCGGTAGGAGGAGAGGAACTTTTTGAAAGCTTCCAGGTGACTTACAACATTTTGGATGAATCGACACACGAAGTTCTGCGCAAGCTTCTCGAGAAAGGAAAAGTGGTTATTATAAAAGAGGCATTGGCAAATGGGAGACTTCTTCGAAACAGTAATTACCCCCAATATGAATCCCTTTACAAGCAATTGGATGAGATCGCATCCGATCACGGAGTCGGGCCGGATGCAATTGCTTTGCGTTATGTCATGGACCGGTTGCAAGCGAACTTGGTCTTAAGCGGAGCTTCCACAAGAAAACAGCTGGACTCCAATCTCAAAGCCCTCTCCATTGAATTGAGCGAGGAGGAGATTACTTCCCTGAAAGGATTTCATATTCAACCTGAAATCTATTGGCCTGAGCGTAAACAACTATCCTGGAACTGAATCAGCTGAAGGCAACTGATGGAGAATTGATATATTTATCGTCGATTAATCAGTTGAGAAAATGAAAAGGAGACAGTTTGTTAAGAAATCGATGATGGGTTCCCTGGCTTCGGTTCTGGGGATGAATATCGTTTACGGGGCCTCCATGCCTGAAAATTATACTCCTTTGGGATTGCAGGAGACTGATCCATTTAAAATGTTTGAGCTGGACTCCTCTATGCTCGTGCTTAATAACAGGCCCTGGAACATAGAAGCTCAGGCCCATCTGCTGGATGATGATGTCACACCGAATAGCAAGATGTTCATTAGGAACAACGGCCTGATCCCCAAGGATATCAATGAGAGCACCTGGTCGTTGACCATTGACGGGGAATCTGTCAAAGAGGTCCGGTCGTTCACCCTGGAAGAACTCAAAAACAAGTTTAAATCCTACACCTATCAACTCACACTGGAATGCGGCGGAAACGGCAGGAGTGAGTTCGATCCACCTGCCAAGGGAAATCAATGGACAGTAGGAGCGGTGCATTGCGCAAACTGGAAGGGTGTGCGATTGAAAGACGTACTTGAAGAAGTCGGGATAACTGAAGATGCCGTTTATATTGGCTACCATGCCAAGGACGTTCACCTGAGTGGAGACTCATCCAAGGAACCCATTTCAAGAGGGGTTCCAATTTCAAAGGCATTGCAGGAGGAGACCCTCATCGCCTATGAAATGAATGGTGGACCTATACCTCTGGCACATGGATTTCCACTTCGCCTTGTAGCTGGCGGATGGCCTGCTTCGGCGTCCGGCAAATGGATAGACCGGATCAGTATTCGAAACAAAGAGCACGATGGCTCAAAAATGAAGGGCTCTTCCTACAGGGTTCCTAAAAATCCGGTAGCACCCGGCGAAAAGGTAGAAGATAAAGACATGATGGTCATCGAATCCATGCCCGTTAAATCTTTGATCACGTATCCGAAGTCTGGGGCCGTATTCAAACTGGGTCGGACCCTTGAAATCCGAGGCCATGCCTGGGCTGGAGAGCTGTCAGTGAAAAAAATGGAATATTCCATCGACTTTGGATCTACCTGGCTGGAGTGCACCCTTGAAAAACCTGTGAATCGACTTGCCTGGCAACATTTCCGGGCGAGCATTGAGTTTCCGGCAACAGGTTACTACGAGATCTGGGGCCGCGCGACAGATTCTGATGGAAAGGCGCAACCTATGATTGTTCCGGGCTGGAATCCAAAAGGTTACCTCAACAATGCTTGCCACAGAATAGCGGTTAAGGTTATTTGAAATGAATTCAACATCGCAAAAAGAAAAAAGAACAAGGGGAGGGGGTAGAAGAATATTGTACCTGCTGGCCCTTTTAATCCTCATTGCTGCGAGCTTCTGGTTTTGGAATGCCGAATCAACAGATCCCAAAACACCTTCAGACACACCCACTGGAGCATCCAATGAGAATCAGGAAAATCAGGATCCAAACCGGATTGAAAATGGAATTCACGTCCGCA
Source organism: Bacteroidia bacterium (assembly GCA_030430615.1). Classification (GTDB taxonomy): domain Bacteria; phylum Bacteroidota; class Bacteroidia; order Flavobacteriales; family Flavobacteriaceae; genus Lutimonas. Next base: position 1,550 of record JAUIKV010000186.1, on the reverse strand, counting down.
CGGGCCTCATCGATGACGAAGGGCTGATGACAGTAGTGGCGCATTGCACGGCTTGCCATTCAGCTCAACTTGTTATGCAAAACCGGATGAATGAGGAGCGTTGGAACGCCACGATTCGCTGGATGCAGGAAACTCAGAACCTTTGGGACCTGGGTGACAACCAGGAAATCATCGTGAATTACCTCGTAAAGAACTACCCCCCGATTGAAAAGGGGAGGAGGGAGAACCTGAAAAACATCGAATGGTACGAACTGACCGAATAGAATCGTCAGTTTAATCATTAATTTGCAATGCCTCAATATCCAATGCATCAAGCTTTTGAACCTCGCCGGGCTGCATCGATCCCAACTTCAAGTTCCCAATGCGAACACGAACCAGGCGCAAAGTAGGAAAACCAACGGCCGCCGTCATTTTCCTTACCTGGCGGTACTTGCCCTCTTTCAATGTAATTGAAATCCAGGATGTGGGCCGGTGCCTGCCAATGCGCAACACAGGATCGGGCGAGGGCAAAAAAGGCTGCGTCCTCAACAATTGCACCCCACATGGCTCAGTTCTATAGATACCACCTGACAGTCCTATGTCTAACCCTTTGCTCATTTTTTCAATGGCCTCATCGGTGATGATTCCGTCCACCTGTGCGTGATACTCCTTTTGAATCCCTGACCGATTGATCTGATCACTCAGCTTGCCGTCAGTGGTCATTAGCAACAACCCTTCTGACTTTTCGTCAAGCCGCCCGACCGGCATGATTCCTTCTGGAAAATCATGAAGGGTGCCCAGGAATGTCTTCTTTTTCTCTTTAGGATCATTGGAAGCCAACTGACTGAGCACACCGCAAGGTTTATAAAGGATAAAGTTTATGCTCATTTGCTTGAATATCTTCTGCATTTCAATAATTTTGAAGATAACAAAACTTGACCACACCTATGAAATCTCAATTTCTTTTACTCTTCATCTTCCTTGGGTTCGTTCAGTCGAGGTCTTTTAGCCAGGAAGCAAGCAGCAGTCTCTTGCAAAATGTATCCGCACGAGACATCCATACACTTGACGGGCTGTGGCAGGTTATTGTGGACCCCCTTGAAAACGGATACTACAATCACCGATACCAACCTTACGACAATGGATATTTCAAGAATGCGAAAATGCAATCCCCGTCCGACCTGATCGAATATGACTTTGACACGGATTTGGAGCTCATGGTGCCGGGAGACTGGAATACGCAGCAGGAGAAACTATACTACTATGAAGGCACAGTATGGTACAAACGCTCTTTCGATTTCAGAAAGCAGGAGGGAAGTTCCACATTCGTTTACTTCGAGGCGGTGAATTATGAAGCGAAAGTATATCTTAACGGAACCCTGGTAGGTGAACATGTCGGAGGATACACCCCCTTTCAATTCGATGTCACAGATCTTCTCCGGGAGAAAGACAATTTTCTTGTTGTCAAGGTTGACAACAAACGAAAAAGAGAAGCCGTCCCTACGGTAAATACTGACTGGTGGAACTACGGCGGCATCACCCGCTCGGTTCACCTGGTTAATGTTCCGAAC
>JAUIKV010000185.1 GCA_030430615.1 Bacteroidia bacterium | reverse complement strand
CGAAGGCGGCGCTGATGAGGCCGTAGCGGCCGAGGTCGCGAAGCAGACGGCGAAAATCTTCTGTGTAAAGGGCACCCCCCAGACATTCGCCGCGCAATGTTTCATCGCGCTGGAGATGTTCAGGAACACGTCGGTCCGTAAAAACATCGGAAAAGAAAAGCTCGCCGCCTGGTTTGAGAACGCGGAAAATTTCAGAAAAAACCCGCTCCTTCTCCGGCGAAAGGTTTATCACACAATTCGAGACCACCACATCTACCGATTCCGAATCGATACCGGCACTCTCCAGATCCTCGATATAGCCTTTGATGAAGGTGACATTCGGCTCATCGTAGCCAAATTTGCGGGTCATCGTATCAACATGTTTGCGGGCCACCTCTAGTTGGGCATCGGTCATATCGACCCCAATCACACGGCCATTCGGCCCAACCAGCTTCGAAAGGATGTAACAATCTCGCCCGGTCCCACATCCAAGATCCAGCACCGTGCACCCCTCAATAACGGGGGGAATCGGTGACCCACACCCGTAAAATTTATCCAGAATCTCAGGCTCAATTTGCGCAATGATCTCTTTCCACTCTGCAGGCATGTCATCGGGCGAACAGCAGGCGTTCGTTTGCAGGTCGGTCTTCTGCTTCAACACCTCCCCGTAGTAGTTCTTTACCTGTTCCAAAAGGGCCGTGCGATCTTCGGTAGAGAGTTTTGGTGCAGTCATACTTAGGTTGAATTCCTTGTCTTTATAATCGATGAACAAATGAGATTTTCCCCATTTGCAGGTTAGCGTACGAAAGAAACCGGTTAATCAAGTTATACAGTTTTTGGGAACTGTCCATCGACAATTGCAACGCTTTTAACTGCCCTTCATTCAATTCACCATAAGAACCGTCCATGACCGATTCGGTGAGCGTCATGATTCCGGTCAATGGTGTTTTCATCTCATGAGTCAGCCCCAGAAGAATATTCTCACGTTGTTTGATATTGGTTTCCAGTTCCTGGAAAAGTGAGGCGGCTTCTTTGGTTCGATCCTCCACTTTGGACTCCAAAGATTGATTAATCTGATTTAGCTCCAAAGTTTGTTGCTCGATCCGATCTGCCATCGCGTCAAAGCTTTGAGAAATCATTCCCAATTCATCGCCACCTTTGAGCCTGGATCGAGCCGAAAGATCTCCTTGTTTCAATGCAAAACTCGCATTCAATAAATGTACCGCCCTGGAGTAAATTTTCCGATTCAAATAAAGATAAAGCGTTGCAAAATAGAGAACAAATCCTCCAATCAAAACAGTCAATAAAAGGTAACTCTCCCGATCATTGTCTCTACCCCCAATACTGTCTACATCCACAACCCCCACAAGCGCGTAAGAATCCGAAATGCGCATTCCTCCAAACATTCTGGAATCAACCTCACAATGATAAACCTGGACTCCGCTGACGATGTTCTTATCCATTAACTTCCTGACAAAGCCAATGAGGTGATCACATTGCAGGTGATTTAAATTATCGGGCAGCATCACCCGACCAATATCTTTCCGGCTCAGCGAAGCATCCATGATCAGCTCTTCAGCTTCTTGATCTTTTCGAATCAGCCAGGCCCATTTCAAAGCAGGCCAACTGGTCAGTAACAACAAGCTTCGGTTAGCCTCAAACTTTTCCTGCTCAAAATCGTATCTGGCAAAATCACTCTCCACCCTCCCCAACCTCTCCTTCAAATTGAACTCAGCATCGACAATCGCCTCCTTCCTCGCCAACAACGCGTAGGTCCCAATTACCGCTCCAGAGAGTAATAGAGCAGAAGTCAGGGAAATGATTGGAATGATAAACCTCAGGGTCATGTATTCTATATGCAACAAGCTTGGAATATCTACTTTATCATTCTAAATGATTCAGGGCCTTCCGGATCGGACCTAGCGCTACCAAATTACTCATATTTGAAGTTGAGTTTTCATTTTCTTTATTTTGTAAATCTCCCCGTAAATTTTGAATTGATTCCAGAAGTTTAGGGTGATCGCCTCCAATCCATGACATTGAATCCTGAACATTTATGAATTCCAAATCTGTCAGAGCTTTTCTATATTCTTCCGTAGACAATCCAGCTCCTCGGCTCAACCATGAAAGTATGTCATCCTGTTGACTTGTTAACCGATTCAGCGCCGTGTACCACGCTAGTATCAAAGCCTCGCAAGCTGCTGAATTAGATTGCAGAAATTCATTTCTAACGACAAGCACATCAATGACATCTGTTTCCAGATCGGCGCTGTCAAAAATAATAACCCCCCCTGTCTTTTTCAGGCGAGAAACAAAGGGTTCATATGTAATTAACATGTCATATTTTCCAGAATTAAATGCTTTGAAATGCTCCTCTGCAGAGACATAAGACAACTCCAAAATGTCTGAGTCCAACCCTTTGGCATTCAAGAATCCATTCAAAAGTAATCCGGCCACTGAACTTCTTTCTTGGGCGACTTTTAGTATTTCCGCTTTCCCGGAAACATCTTGCCAAGGGAGTAGAGCTACTATTGCATCGGCTCCTTTGGAAATACTTAGAGTCAGAATTACAGAGACGGGAACAGGTTCTTCAGCGAGTGTTAAAGCCTCATCCAGTGTCATCGCAGCTGCATCAAGAGTTCCATTCCGTAAACCCCTTTGTGAATCTACACAGGACATCGTCTCCACCAAATGCCAACCCTGTGCGGATAAATCTCCAGACTCCTTAGCAAGAACAAACGGATCATACCCAACCCAGGCATTCACCCCAAGCCGGGCAGGAGTTTTAATAGCAGGGTTCTCCGAACAACCGAAAAGCAAACAAAGGATCGGCAAAAAAGCCTGGTTTGTAAGATATCGGATCACGTTCATAGGAATATGTTGATGGATTATTTTTGAATTTATCGTGATTTGCCTAAAGATTTCTTATTATCTGGTTAGAGAGTCATAGTGTCACTCCTGAATGACAACACAAGGTAATTTACACAAAAGACAAACCCCTGTTGAATCTTCACGGTTTCGCAGTTCGACTGATCCACCTGCTTTTTCAATCACACGCTTCACCAAGGTCAACCCGATGCCCCATCCAGGAACATTGCCCGTGAAATACTTCTCTCCCTGAACAAATGGCTTTAAAGCCTCGCTCAGTTGCTTGGGACTCAGGCTGATCCCGTTATCCATGACGGTCAGACACAGTTCTTCCTGATTGATTGGTTCAACTTGAACATGAATCACAGGTTTATTCTCGGGATGAAACTTCTTTGAATTCCCAAAAGCTTCCATGAACAGTAAAATCAGAGATTCTCGGCTCAGCTTCATCCTCAGCATCGGATCCGCTACCTTTATCTCACAGGACGGTTCTGTTTGAAGTCCCACATCCTTGGTGACTTCTTTCACGATCCCTTGAAGCTCCGAGAGAGGGCACGAAGCGTTCGGATCTGAAAAATGGTAAGTTGTGAAAGAAAGTATCTTCCTGGTCTGACTCAACATCTGGTCCAAACCATCCTGCAGATAATTCCCATACTCCTCTTCGAAAATTTCCGGGTGATCCATCTTCAGCACTTCAATGGCTCCCTGCATAATATTCAAAGGAGTTAGCATCTTGTGAGAGATCAGGTTCATAAAAACCTGACTCATCGTCCGAAACTCATCCTGGTCCGTGATCTCTCGAATTTGCGCCACAATGGATCCCTCACCAAGTCCGCTGGGTGTCCCGTACCGAACTTCCAATGTGATCGACTTGCTTTGACTGGTTTCCTCCATAAACCAGATCTCAGTCCTGGCTACGCTTTTCACCTCATCCTGTTCAGAGGTCTCAATAGATTCCAACAGCTTGTACTTATTCTCCAAACAAACTTTCAATAACCTGGATTCACAACATGGATTTTCATTACATCCCAACCATGCTGTTGCTGATTGATTCAGGTTAGTGATCCTCCCTTCTGCATCCAAGGCTACCAATCCATCCGGCGAATTTTCAAATACCCATTCAAATCGCTTTTGTTCGGATAAGATTTTGCGATACCGGTTCAACCGAGTAAGTGTTCTGAGTCGATATCTTAATTCTCTACCATCAAAAGGCTTAGCTAAATACTCATCCGCTCCCGCTTCAAACCCTTTTAACCGAGCTTCCTTGTCATCCAAAGCGCTAATGAAAACAATTGGCACGTCAGCAATCCCCTCGGATTGCCGAATTCTCCGGCAAAACTCAAACCCATCCATCCCAGGCATCATGACATCCAGAAGGATCACATCCGGACTATCCTTCATAGCCAGCTCCAATCCTTCATGACCGTCTTCAGCAAATTGAAGCAGATACCCCTCCTTATTTAAAAGCGCACGAATCCCGGCGCGAATCAGCGGCTCATCGTCCACAACGAGAATCCGAGGCTGGCTTACACTGCCCAATAATTCTGAGTTTTCAGAGTTGTTCGTAGAAGTCATGTGAGAAGATGTCGTTTTCTGGATTCTGTTGATACACCAATGTCAATAAATTCAACTGCTCTCAAGGAAAATAAAAGAATAATAGTTTCTGCTTTAAACGAAAAGAAATTCAGAACTTTATCCTACCTAAAATGGAACGTTTTCATGCCGAAAGTGAAACTGCCAGGGCTCCACCAATAGCGCCCCAACGAAACTGTTTGCAGACCATATTGTTGAAAAAATGCAGCAAAATATGTTTAATAACCTGAGAAACATCAAAAATGAGTCAGCCATCAGAAAATTTGAGCCAGGACCCCAATTATATCGTCGGCGTCGGCGCCTCAGCGGGAGGCCTGGGAGCGCTGGAACGCCTTTTTAAAAATATGCCTGCGGATACCGGCATGGCGTTCGTAGTGATCCAACACCTTTCCCCGGACTACAAAAGCTACATGGCTCAGTTGTTGTCCAGGCATACTTCCATGCCCACTCTCAAAGCGGAAGATGGCATGGAGGCGCTTCCCAATCACATTTATCTGATACCGCCCGGACAAAATTTGAAGATTTTCGAAGGAAAACTCCTGCTCGTCGATCAACCCACAGATCGCAGCCTGAATCTCCCTATCGACGTCTTCTTCAATTCTCTGGCCCAAGATTGCGGCCGGCAGTCCATCGCAATCGTTCTTTCCGGCACAGGAAGTGACGGAACGGCGGGTATTCGCGCCATCAAAGACGCCGGAGGTCTTGTAATGGCCCAGTCCGAAAGCACAGCTGAGTTCGATGGAATGCCGCGCAGCGCCATCAACACCGGACTCGCCGATTATGTTCTGGCTCCTGAAAGAATGCCGGAAGAGCTGGTCCGGTTTATTCAACACCCTTACATTTCCCGGGAAAAAGTTATCCTCCGCGAGGAAAGCGAAACAGAGACGCTGATGCGGAAAATTTTTTCTCTGCTTCGGGATCGGTGCGGAGTTGATTTTTCACATTACAAACCAGTTCAATGGAAAATTATTTCACCACTCTTAAAAAATAAAGAAGGAAATCAAACATCTGTGTACAAGCTATCACAACCGGATGTTATTCACCAAATAGACAATCTTCTAAAGGAATATAAAAAAGAACAAAAAATGGCTAATGAA
>JAUIKV010000184.1 GCA_030430615.1 Bacteroidia bacterium | reverse complement strand
GCAGCCCGAAGGTCCGATGAAGGCCGTCACCTCTTTCTCGGGAATTTCCAAATTGATCCCGTGCAGCGCCTGCGCCTCGCCGTAGTAGAAATCAAGATTGGAGATCTCAATGAGCGGCGGCGGTTTGACCACGGCTTCGGCCGGAGGCGCGGAGGCACTCGAGGAGTCAGTGGTGGGTGATTTGATTTCCAGATGTGTCTTCTACGCTCGTGATCACCTGCAATGTTGGCTCGATGATATTGATGGCAAATGTGTTCAAAAATGTGTAAATCCAGTCACCACCTACGTCATTTGTAACACGAACGGTTGCTCCGGTCTCACCGTTTCCAATAAGGCTGTTTCCCGGATTCAGATCCGTCAGGTTCAAGAGCTTTTGATCCCAACCCAACGTGTTTGTGCTGTTCAGATTACGATCAGCTACCTGGGCCCCATTCTCAGTTATTTTACTATTGAAGAAGTTGTTAGCCTCATTCTCAGCGTCATAGAGAGCCGTGAAGTTCGGGTTTCCATCTGCCTTAAACAGCATCTGATCTCCGTACCAGCCAAGGTCTCCCTCTAAAGCGGCTACCCCTACCCGACCTTCGACAGGTCCTGAAGGTGGGGTGGTAAATCCTGAATAGTTGAAATCAACCTGGTTGTTCGGGGAGTCCTGAACCACTGAAAAACCATCAAAGGTTGAGATGTATTTGCGTGTTTCCGTAGGGTCCTCGTATACGATTACCAGCGACCATCCTGCTGCGCTACTGGGACCTTCGGAGGTGCTGATATTGGCTACCCAATAGTCTCCAGAAATCGGACTGTTAGTGGCGACAATGTCCGTAACATCTTTATAGTAAATCAGGTCAATGGTCACGTCTGCTGTGATATCCTGATACCCACGACCAGGAACCTTGAACTTTACGGTCTCCGGATCCAAACTAGCTGGAGCGGATACAGCGCCCCAGTAGAGACCCGCATAGACGATGCGATTACAACTGCTGGTTGTAAATCGGGCACTGCTCGAATTGAATGTGTTAGGATTGTTGTCGACATCCACGAACACCATGTCGATGAAGTTGTTCTGTGTGTCCCCATTGTACGGAGTGTCCGGACTGTCACCGAGAATCGAGTTTCCGATGATCGTGAGGTCCCCGTTGATTCCTTGTGTTTCATAGCGCTGGGTAAATGGAGTCGTCGTCTGGGCATACGACGTTACCAGGCTTAGAAGGAAAACAAAAAGAAACTGTGTTAAGCGTTTGGTTTGAAGGTCTGTTTTCATGGCAATTATTTATTTAAACGAAAACTTTAAGTAAATAATGACTAAACAGGGAGAGGATTTATATCATTAATTATATCAGTCCAATAACACGTCAATTGCAAAAAAATTGTGCAAATGCGACTTTTTTTAATGTCAATTCGGGTTGCAATCGTTGAAAATGAACTAAATTTGAGGATAGTTCAACCCCTAAAAACTTTATTGAAGCATTATGAAAGCACTGAGTATGAAAAACTTCCAATCGGCACTATTGATCACGGCATTGTTCTTGTCATTTTCTGTGATCGGACAGATTGGAGGATGGAAGGCTGACCTGGTAGAAGACTCAGGTAAAGCCCTTGACGAAATGATTGAAAAACAACCCAAATTGCAGTCTTACAAGGACAAGTCCTATGGCTATGCTGTTTTCCCGAAAGTGACCAAAGGTGCATTCGGAGTGGGTGGCGCAGGCGGAAAAGGAATTGTTTACAAGAACCATGTTCCTACCGGAGAATCCACGTTGTCTCAGGTGACGATCGGCTTCCAGGCAGGTGGACAGCAATACAAGGAAGTGATCTTCTTTGAAAATGCAAAGGCCTACGAAAAATTCACCAACAAAAAAGTCAAATTTGACGGTCAGGCTTCAGCTGTGGCCATTACCGAAGGTGGATCAGCGGATGTGGCCTTTAAAGATGGGATGGCGGTTTTCACCCATACAAGTGGCGGGCTCATGTTTGAGGCTTCGATCGGTGGACAACACTTTTCCTTCAAACCCAAGGAATAGTTTGAATACGAGCGAAATGCCGCTAACGTAGAAACAATGATTATCAACTACCCGGGAAATGATAGAATTCAATTCCCGGGTTTTTTGTTTTCTATAGAAGTGTTTGAAGCAATTTGGTTCTGAATCAATGACATCACTACATACAGCAAAATGATCATCGGTACGCCGACGAGTTTGAAAAGCAACAACAATAGAACAGACAAGGCAAGAAAAACATAAGGGAACTCATTGCCCTTCCACCCGTAAGATTTGAATTTCAACGAAAACAACGGTATGTTCGCGTTCATCAGATAACATCCTGCCAGGGTGATTCCGATCAGAACATAGGTGCTTTGAATCCAGCCAGTTAAAAAGCTTGCTTCATCATAAACAAGTATGAGGGGCAATGAGATCACAAAAATGGCGAATGCCGGCGTAGGCAAGCCAATGAAGGAATCCGTCTGTCTCTCATCGATGTTGAAATTTGCCAACCTGTAGGCCGCGGCCAACGGGATGAATAATCCGACAAAGGGAATGAAATAATAGAAGGTCTCATCAAAGGTGCTCCAACTCCCCTCTTCACAACTGAGTTCCATAAACCAGCTCTCACGAGCCGTGTGAAGCAACAGCTGAAACATGATGATTCCCGGCACAACACCCGAAGTCACAACGTCAGCCAGAGAATCGAGCTGTTTACCGAGCTCACCCTGAATGTTGAATTTTCGCGCAAAAAATCCATCGAAAAAATCGAAGAAAATTCCAAGGAGAACGAAACCTGCGGCGGCAACCAGGCGATCTGAAGAAGCCATCAAAATGGCGAGCAATCCTGAGAACAAATTGAGCAGCGTGAACAGGTTCGGTATGTACTTTTTCATGAAAATGATTTCACTTTCGGTAAAATTAGTAAAATAAGAGCGATATCAATTCTTAAATACTGTTGATTCTTAATTACTGTGTTAATAACTATTCCGGGTGGTTTTTTATTTTTTGAACGTAATTATTACATTAGCAACGCTACTTAATCCAGATACTTCATGTCAGGCCAGACTTCATATACCGAAGAAAACATTCGCTCGCTCGATTGGAAAGAGCATATCCGAATGCGACCCGGCATGTACATTGGAAAACTGGGGGATGGTTCTGCCCATGATGACGGCATCTATATCCTGATCAAGGAAGTCCTTGACAATTCGATAGATGAGTACGTGATGGGAGCCGGAAAGACCATCGAGGTATCGGTGCGAAAAAACCAGGTGACCATTAGGGACTATGGCCGGGGGATTCCACTGGGAAAAGTCGTGGACGTTGTTTCCAAGATGAACACCGGGGGCAAATACGATTCCAAAGCCTTTAAAAAATCGGTGGGGCTCAACGGTGTGGGCACAAAAGCCGTGAATGCACTCTCATCCAACTTCAAGGTCCAGTCGGTACGAGACGGAAAAGTGAAAATGGCAGAATTTGAACAGGGAAACCTGGTCAACGATCCATCACCCGAAGCCACAAGCAGCCGCAAAGGGACGAAAGTGAGCTTCATTCCGGACTCAAAGATTTTCACTCATTACAAATACCGAAATGAGTACATCGAGAAGATGGTGAAGAACTACGTCTATTTGAACACCGGACTTACCATCATCTTTAACGGAGAGAAATACCGTTCAGAAAATGGACTCAAGGACCTGCTCGATGAGAATATTGCTGAAGATGCCAAGCTTTTTCCGATTATTCACCTGATCGATGATGACATCGAAGTAGCTCTGACCTACAGCAAGCAGCAGTATAGTGAAGAATATCACTCGTTTGTCAACGGACAGCACACGACCCAGGGAGGTACGCATCAAAATGCGTTCCGAGAGGCACTGGTCAAAACGATTCGTGAATTTTTCGGAAAGAATTTTGACGCCTCAGACATCCGCAAATCCATTGTGGCTGCCATCAGCATCAAAGTGATGGAGCCCGTTTTCGAAAGCCAGACAAAAACCAAGCTGGGATCGACCGAGATGGGAGCGGATCTGCCGACGGTAAGAACCTTTATAAACGACTTCGTCAAGAGGCGACTGGACAATTATCTGCATCGCAACCCGGAAACCGCTGAGAAAATCCAGCGAAAGATCATGCAGGCCGAAAAGGAGAGAAAGGAACTCTCGGGGATTCGAAAAATTGCCCGTGAAAGGGCGAAGAAGGCCAGCCTGCACAACAAGAAGCTGAGAGATTGCCGGATTCACCTCAACAACATGAAAGCCAATAACCGGCTTGACAGCACCCTGTTCATCACCGAAGGGGATTCAGCGAGCGGTTCGATCACCAAATCGCGCAATGTGAATACCCAGGCGGTATTCAGCCTCAAAGGAAAGCCTTTGAATTCCTATGGGCTCTCAAAAAAGATCGTTTACGAAAATGAGGAATTCAATTTGTTGCAGGCAGCACTCAACATTGAAGATGGCATCGAAAACCTGAGATACAACAATATCGTGATCGCGACGGACGCCGATGTCGATGGCATGCACATACGTTTGCTTCTCATCACCTTCTTCCTTCAATTTTTTCCCGAAGTGATAAAAGAGGGACATCTCTACATTCTCGAAACTCCCCTGTTCCGTGTGCGAGATAAAAATGTTACGCATTACTGCTATTCGGAAGCAGAGAAGCAAAAAGCCATGAAAAAACTAAAAGGCAAACCCGAAGTCACCCGATTCAAAGGACTTGGCGAGATATCGCCCGATGAATTCGCCCATTTCATCGGCAAGGACATTCGCCTTGACCCGGTGATGCTCAGCAAGGAAACCTCAATTGAGAAGCTTCTGGATTTCTACATGGGAAAAAACACCCCGGAGCGTCAAAAATTCATAATAAATAACCTGAAGGTCGAACTCGACCTGTTAGAAGAACCTGTGGCGACAGCCTGACCAAAACCGAACTGCTGACTATGGCGGAGCACGAAGACCAACATTTTCCCGAGGAGAACGAACAGAACGGAGAGACGATCACCAGGATCACTGGCATGTATGAAGACTGGTTCCTTGATTATGCCTCGTATGTGATACTGGAGCGCGCCGTTCCCGGCATCAATGATGGATTCAAGCCGGTTCAGAGAAGGATCATGCAATCGATGAAGGACCTGGATGACGGACGTTACAACAAGGTGGCCAACCTGGTTGGACACACGATGCAGTATCATCCTCACGGGGATGCCAGCATCGCCGATGCGATGGTGCAACTCGGACAGAAGGAACTGCTCATCGACATGCAGGGGAACTGGGGAAACATCCTCACGGGGGATCGGGCCGCGGCATCCCGATATATCGAGGCCAGGCTATCCAAATTCGCCCTGGAGGTGGTGTTCAACCCGAAGACCACAGAATGGCAGGCCTCCTACGATGGACGCCGTAAAGAACCCATTGACCTCCCGGTCAAGTTCCCTCTGCTTCTTGCCCAAGGCGCAGAAGGAATTGCTGTGGGACTCTCGACCAAAATCCTTCCGCACAATTTCAACGAATTGATACAGGCCTCAATCAAGATTCTGAAAAATCAGAGCTTTAATATTTACCCGGATTTCATGAC
>JAUIKV010000183.1 GCA_030430615.1 Bacteroidia bacterium | reverse complement strand
ACATTGTCTCAGGAGACACGGGTGCCATGTATCCAGGTCAAATCATCCAGTATATCGTCAAGCCGCTATTGGGAATCAAGACGCGATGGGTTACTGAAATCACTCATGTGATCGACAAGAGCTATTTTGTAGATGAGCAACGCTTTGGACCCTATGATCTATGGCATCACAAGCATTTTTTGAAAGAGATAGAAGGTGGTGTCGAAATGCACGATACCGTTCACTATAAATTGCCCTTCTCAATGATAGCCAATTTGTTTCACAACCTGTTGGTCAAACCCAGGCTCATGGAAATATTCACATACCGTGAAGCAAAACTAGTGGAGCTTTTTGGTGAGTTCAAAGAAGAAATACAATGATTCTAATTCTTACCCTGATCTTGATGATGCAAAACTCGAATGCATTGCAAAAAACGATTTACGACTTTTCAAAAGAAGTCAAGCCCGCAGGATGGCTGATCATCAATGATGGTGTGATGGGAGGCCTTTCCCGTGGAAATATTTCCATGGATGAGGAGAGCAATGGCGTATTTTGGGGTCATGTCTCTCTTGAGAACAACGGAGGTTTTTCCTTGGCCCGGTTGAGTGTGCCGACTCTAGATGCCACGGGCTTTTCTAAAATCGTCCTGGAAATTAAAGGCGATTCGAAAAGATATCAGTTTCGACTCAAAGAAAAAAAAGGGCAAATGCATTCCTACGTTCATTTCTTTGAGACAAACGGAGACTGGCAGACGGTCGAGATTCCTTTTGAGAAACTCAGACCAACTTTTCGTGGCAGAGCGCTTAACCTGCCTGAGTTTGCGGGAGATCAGATCGAAGAGATTGGTCTGTTGATCGGCAACAAGAAAGAAGAAGACTTCAAGATCAAAATCCGAACAATTTCTCTCCAGTAAGTTGACAAACATTCGCTATTTTTGAATGTGCGACTCAACGAATTGAAAAACCAATCCATTCTCGTCACCGGTGCCTCCGACGGTATCGGTCGTGAAATAGCGCGATACCTGATGCAAAATGGAGCCCGTGTTGCACTTCACTACAATCGAAACAAGAAAGCCGCTGTTGATTTGCTGAAGGAGTTCGGCTCTGATGGTTCAGAAGTCTTTCAGGCAGATCTTGGGGATGCTGAGAATTGCCTTCAATTGTGGGATCAGGTTCTGAATGCTTTCACTAACCTCGATTCGGTTGTTCTAAACGCAGGGGTGTACCTGGAACATGCAACAGACGAAGACGATTTGAAGTGGCTTTCCACCTGGAATCGAACAATTGCCATAAATCTAGACGCTGCGGGTCTTTTGACAAAAAAAGCCATCGAGCACTTTAAAACGTCAGGTGGAGGCAGGTTGATCTTTATCGCCAGCAGGGCGGTTTTCCGGGGAGAAACAGAAGAGTATCTGGGTTATGCCGCGTCCAAGGGCGGCCTGGTGTCCCTGGCTCGGAGCGTTGCGCGTTCCTTCGGCAAATACAATATCAAATCATTCATCCTTGCTCCGGGTTTTGTGCGCACGGCCATGGCCAATCAATTCATTGAAACCTATGGCGAACAAAGAATTTGTGATGAGCTTGCCCTGTCCAAATTGACCGAACCTGAAGATCTTTCTCCTTTGGTTGCCCTCATGTGCAGCGGGTTGATGGACCACGCCACAGGAGCCACTGTTGACATCAATGCCGGCAGTCACATTCGATAAGCTTCAAATGGCTATTATTATATTGATTGAGTTGTTGATTTCCTGATAATTATCATCCTTTTTTTTACTTCGCAAAGGTATATTTATAGATTAGAGAGCTTATGGCTTCTTCACTGATTTCCAAAGGTTTCATCTCTGTAATCTATAAACATCTTACCTATGCGCAGCTTCAAAAACAATTTAACGGCTTCGGGTCAGCTGGGAATACCCCTGATGATCGCATTTATCTTCTTGAGTTTTGGAATTTTAAATCACTCAGCTACTAAGCTTGAAAACTCAAACATAGAAAAGGCGACCCTGGTTGAAGAGGTCATCTGGCATGTCAAGGCTGTGCATCCGGAAGGTTATTTCATGGATGTAAAGGCCTTTGACCGGGAAGGAAACATATACAACGTCAAGTCCATTCAATATGCAGACCAGACATCCATTCTCGACATCAGAGCCGATGTAGATGGAGAAAACGTCCCCATTAAGATCCTGGTCAGCAATGAGAGATTCATGCCTGTAAAAGGGATCAAAAGTGACGGAACCCTTCTCAACATACGAGCGGTGGCTCCAGATGGCGCAAAGTTCGATGTCAAGGGAGTCTCATTTTCGGGCAACATCATTCATATCAAGGCGGTTTCACCCAACAATGAATTCTATGGAGTAAAGGCCATTGCTCCTGACGGCAGCCTCAACGACGTCAAAGGGCTCAAGATGACGAAAGACAGGGTAGAGGCCCTGGTCAACAATGTAGAGGTCTATGCACACATCAAGGCTATCGCTCAATCCGGATGCGCCGGTGACAACTTTATTTGGCACATCAAAGCCATTCACCCGGAAGGCAAAGTAATCGATGTGAAAGCACTGGACAAAGACGGTACAGCTTATGACATAAAAGCACTGCAGGACTCAGATCAATCCAGCCTGATGGATGTCAAAGCCTTTATCGGCGACATGAATCAGAGTCCGGTGAAAATACTGCTCAACAAAGACAAATACGCCCCTGTCAAAGCCATTGGAGAAGACGGAACGATCTACGATATCAAAGCTATGGAAACCGATGGCAGCAAATTGGACATCAAAGGAGTCAAAAGGTCTGGTAACCTGGTGCACATCAAAGCCATTAACTCAAAGGGAGAATTTTACGGGGTCAAGGCCATTTCGCCTAGCGGACAGCTCAATGACGTAAAAGGCGTCAAAATGGTCAGGGAAGACCTGGAGACCACCATAAACGGTGTTGATATCTTCGCTCATATAAAAGCCATTCCTCAGAAATAAATCGATCTTGATTCAACCATTTGAGGGTTCAAAGAACAGGAGCGATGCTCCTGTTTTTTTGTTTGATTACAATATGTTTTTTATATTTCCTGAATGGGTTCAAAAGAATCCCATTACAGGACAATGCTTTTCAAAGAGATCCCTTTTTCCCAATCTAAAAGATTCAGCTGGATTCTGGCCCTAAACTGCTCTGTTTTCATCTATCTTTTCCTGGTCTTTTTCCAGCCCTTTGGAGTCAACAATTACAAAATGCACTCTGTTTTGTCATTGGAGTTGATTCTCGGTGTGCTTCCGATAATACCGGTCATTTTTTTAACTGTTTACGGCTCGGAAAGATTTCTGCAGACTGTTTTCAGGAATCGTCTTAATGTGGGTCGGTTAGGCTGGTACGGCATAGAATTCTTTCTTGTGGGATCCTTCAGTTTCTTATTGTACAACTACCTCGGAAACTTCCACGATTTCGTTTTGAGAAGCTATCTGCTTCATCTTCTAGAAGTTAGCTCGGTCCTGGTCTTCCCCTTTGTTGCGACCCATTTTTATTTTCGTTATCGACACCTGGAGGAAGAGCACAAAGAAGTGGTTTCGCTATCCGATGACCGGTCCAGGTTGGACGAATTGCTCAAACTGCGCGGGGACTACAAGAAGGATGAGATCGCAATTAAACCAAAAGACATTGTCTATTTGATCTCAGAAGACAATTATGTCGGATTGAATTATTTGGATTCGGGACTTGTGAAAAAGTACCTCATCCGATCCACACTTTCCAAGATGGAGGACAGGTTGGATTCGAAATACTTCGTTCGATGCCACAGGTCGTACCTGATCAATCTCACCCAGGTGGCCTCTTACAGTAAAAAGCAAGGCCGAATTTGGATCCAACTGCGCGGGATAGAGGGGGAGATTCCTGTATCTCGAAGCGCCGAGAAGATCTTCCAGGAAAAGCTTGCCATCCTTTCATCTACGGACTAATAACAGTTCATCCCTAAGGTCCTTCATTTCATCCCTAATCCGATTTCGTGCGTAACAAGAACAAAAAGAATCCGGTCATAGCCGTATAACTTTAAAATCATAAATCATGAAAACGACAAACCGCATTCTTCTTTCCATCAGTCTGGTCTTTTTGTTCTCCGGGCTCGATTTGACTGCTCAATACGATGAGCAGGTAAAACACATTCTGCAAAAATTCGCTCAGGATTACCTGAAAGATCCATCACGAACGGAACAGGTTTTCGGTGTGGAGGTAGACAAAGAGATGTGGCGTATCGAAACTCCGGGAAAAGAGAGTGCTAAAAAGGAACCCAAAGTCGAAAAGGGAAACCCAAAAGCGCCTACATTCTTTTACGTGACGAACCTGGAAACACTGAAACTCATTGACCAGGGAAAAATGAACGCCATGACGGCAGGGGTGAAAGCCTTTTCAACCGATTACGCGCCTCTGGATATTGATGTCATGGAAGGCTATCAGCCAGGAGAGGATTTCGTGCCCGAGGTCTTGGCATTCACCTTTCATTTCTGGACGCGTGGCATTCCTGAAATAGTGCCTTATGGTCCGCATTACACACGAAGCACACACGGAGCACAAGCCGCGATCTTCTATTATGACAAGGGACTTCGAACAGGCTACGGATACATTCATCCCGGGCAGCACGCCAACGAGCACCCAAAGTCCAAGACGAATCCCTTTCCGTCCATGATAATTGTGACCAAAGGGAAAATTCTCGCACGACTCGATGGTATCGATCATCCGATCGAGGAGGGGAACGCCTTCTTCATTCCAGCCGGAATGTCCCACGAAGTGCTGAATCCCTACGACGAGCCTGGTGAGATAATTCTGCTCATGTTCGGCGAGGGTGCCTGATCAAATTATCGTATTTTTGACTTGAAACAGATAACACCCGAAGGACTAAAATTCAACTTGCCATGAATACACCAGACGAAAAACGATACGAAAAAATGAAATATGCCCGGTGCGGGAAAAGCGGCTTGATGCTGCCCAGGGTTTCCCTCGGACTGTGGCACAATTTCGGAGGCGTAGACGTCTATGAGAATGCAAAAGAAATGGTTCTTCGGGCCTTTGACCTGGGCATCACACATTTTGACCTGGCGAATAATTACGGCCCACCGCCCGGTTCGGCCGAAGAGAATTTCGGCAGGATCCTGAAGAGTGAGCTCTCTTCCTACCGGGATGAGATGATTTTGACCTCAAAAGCAGGATATCTTATGTGGCCGGGCCCTTATGGCGAATGGGGTTCCAGAAAATATCTCATTGCCAGCTGTGATCAAAGCCTCAAGCGCATGGGTGTGGAGTATGTGGACGTTTTTTACAGTCATCGACCCGATCCTGACACCCCATTGGAAGAGACCATGATGGCGCTTGATCAGATCGTTCGGTCTGGCAAAGCACTCTACGCTGGGATATCGAGTTACAGCCCTGAGCAATCGGAAGCAGCATTCAAAATTCTGCGTGAACTGGGTACGCCCTGTCTGGTGCATCAGCCCTCGTACAGCATGTTCGACCGCTGGATCGAAGAAGGATTACTGGACGTTCTTGAAAAATACGGAGTTGGTTCGGTGGTGTTCAGCCCGTTGTTCCAGGGTTTGCTGACCGATAAAT
>JAUIKV010000182.1 GCA_030430615.1 Bacteroidia bacterium | reverse complement strand
TATGACCTCGAAAATTCCTTTGTCATTGGAGATAGGCTAACCGATATTGAGTTGGCGAAAAACCTGGGCTCCCAGGGGATTTTCATCAACAATCGGCGTTCACTGGGAGAGTCTGAGCTATCTGCGACTCCTAAAGAGTTGGAAGCGTCCATATCACTGGAGACAGACGACTGGAGAGAGATTTACGAGTTCCTCAAGCTAAAGGAGAGGTCTGTGGAGATCAGTCGGAAAACTGCAGAAACAGACATTCGGGTCTTGCTCAATGTAGATGGCAGTGGCAAAAGCAAGCTCAATACGGGTCTGAGCTTCTTCGATCACATGCTCGAACAAATTGCGAGGCATGGCAACATGGACCTCGAGGTTGAAGTCAAGGGTGATCTTCACGTCGATGAGCATCACACGATTGAAGACACCGCAATTGTGCTCGGGGATGCTTTTGCGAAAGTTCTTGCGGACAAGCGTGGCATGGAGCGATATGGTTTCACCCTTCCGATGGATGATTGTCTGGCCCAGGTCGCCATTGATTTTGGCGGAAGAAGCTGGTTGGTTTGGGAAGCAGAATTCAAAAGAGAGAAAATTGGGGATATGCCAACTGAGATGTTCTATCATTTTTTCAAATCGTTCAGTGACGGCGCGAGGGCCAATCTCAACATCAAGGCCGAGGGAACCAACGAACACCATAAGATAGAAGCGATCTTCAAGGCCCTCGCCAAAGCGATCAAAGCAGCCGTTAAAAGGGATCCTGATAAAATGATATTGCCAAGCACCAAAGGGATGTTGTGATGAAAATAGTGATCATTGACTACGGCGCCGGAAACGTGAGATCGGTCCAATTTGCACTGGAACGTCTTGGATATGAAGCGAGTTGCACGAATGAAATTGATGAGATTCGTGCGGCAGACAAGGTCATTTTTCCGGGGGTAGGCGAGGCGAGCAGTGCCATGCAGGAGCTCCAAAAATTCGGTCTGGATGAGCTGATTCCCAAGCTTGAGCAACCGGTATTGGGCATCTGCCTGGGCATGCAGCTCATGTGCAGCCATTCGGCAGAAAATGACACGAAATGCCTGGACATCTTTCCGATCGAGGTATTGAAGTTCGACGAACGGCTGAAGGTGCCCCAAATCGGATGGAACAAAATATCAGGAATGAAGACAGAGCTTTTTGATGGGCTCCAGGAGGGGACTTTTGTCTACTACGTTCACAGTTATTACGTACCTGACAATTCCTTTTCAATTGCCAGCACCGATTACGGGCTCGTCTATTCCGGAGCCATTCGAAAGGGCAATTTTTATGCATGTCAGTTCCACCCTGAAAAGAGCTCGGATGCAGGAGAGCGCATACTGAAGAATTTCATAGAAAAGATTGAGAAATGAGGATCATACCGGCCATAGACATAATTGACGGAAAATGCGTGCGTCTTTCGAAAGGAGACTACAGCACCAAAAAGATCTACAACGAGGACCCGCTTGAGGTGGCGCTTCAATTCGAAGGTTCCGGAATCCGAAGCCTGCACCTGGTGGATCTCGATGGGGCCCGGAGCAAGCATATTGTGAATTACAAAGTGCTGGAGCGGATCGCAACCCGGACCCATCTGAGCATAGATTTTGGAGGGGGCCTGAAGTCAGACGATGACCTGCATATAGCATTCGAAAGCGGAGCGGCACAAATTACGGGTGGCAGCATCGCTGTATCCGAACCTGCTGTCTTCATGCGCTGGCTCGAAGTCTATGGACCCGACAAAATCATCCTCGGTGCCGACGCCAGAGACGGGAAAATAGCGGTAAGCGGATGGGAGCAGGAATCCGATCAGGAACTACTTCCATTCATAAAAGGTTACCTCGACAAAGGGGTTCGCTACGTGATCTCCACGGACATAGAAAAAGACGGCATGTTGCAGGGTCCTTCAACGGAGCTCTATGACAACCTGATTTCTGAATTGCCAGGGATACGGCTCATCGCATCGGGGGGAATTTCAGATTTTGACGAATTGCCCAAACTGGTCGAAATAGGTTGTGAGGGGGTTATCATTGGCAAGGCAATCTATGAGAATAAGATTACTTTAGGTCAATTGGAACAGTTCATTCTAAACTCGTAAAAGGGAAAGATCATGGTGACAAAAAGAATCATCCCTTGTTTGGATATCAAAGACGGACGAACGGTCAAAGGCGTCAATTTCGTGGAGCTGCGTGACGCGGGCGATCCGGTGGAGCTTGCGCAGCGTTATTCTGAAGAAGGTGCAGATGAACTGGTGTTTCTCGATATTACTGCGACCAAGGAAAAGCGCAAGACCCTGGTCGATTTGGTCGAAAAAGTAGCGCGAAAAGTGAGCATTCCGTTTACGGTGGGTGGAGGAATTTCAAGTGTGGAAGACGTGAACATGCTGCTGAGGGCGGGTGCCGACAAGGTTTCGGTCAATTCTTCGGCAGTGAAAAACCCTGGTTTAATCCGGGAGCTGGCCAATAAATTTGGAAGTCAGTGCATCGTGCTCGCCGTGGATGCCAAGTTGATTGATGGAAAATGGAAAGTTCACCTGGTCGGGGGTCGGGTTCCCACTGAGATTGACCTTTTTGAATGGGTTGAAGAAGCAGTTCGACTGGGAGCGGGAGAGATTCTGTTTACCTCGATGGATCACGACGGAACCAAAAACGGCTTTGCCAATGAAACCCTGAGTGCTTTGGCGGAACGAGTCAATGTTCCGATCATAGCCAGTGGAGGAGCCGGCAAAGTGGGCCACTTCGCTGACACATTTACCGAAGGGAAGGCAGATGCTGCGCTGGCCGCCAGTGTTTTTCACTACGGGGAGATCGAAATCGGCGCACTTAAAAAAGAATTGAAAGAACAAGGAATAAACATGAGACTATGACATTGACATTTGACGAAAAAACAGGTTTGATCCCAGCTATCGTGCAGGACAGTGCCACAGGAAAGGTTTTGATGTTGGGCTACATGAATCAGGAGGCCCTTGAGAAGACCCGGCGAATCGGTCGCGTGACGTTCTTCAGTCGCAGCAAGCAACGACTTTGGACAAAAGGGGAGGAGAGCGGTAATTTCCTTGAGCTGGTCAGCATTAGTGAAGACTGTGATCAAGACGCGCTTCTGGTGAGAGCAATTCCAAATGGCCCCACCTGCCATAAAGGAACCGACACGTGCTGGGGAGAGGAGAATGCCGATCAATTTGGTTTTCTGACTGCCCTGGAAGAGGTGATACGGAGTCGCCGTGAAAAAGCCCCTGATGACTCATATGTGGCTTCCCTGTTCGCAAAGGGCATCAATAAAATAGCACAGAAAGTAGGGGAAGAGGCTGTTGAACTCGTAATTGAGTCGAAGGACGACGCTGAGGAGCTTTTTCTAAATGAATCGGCGGATCTCCTGTTTCACTATTTGATCCTACTGCAGGCTAAGGGCTATTCCCTGTCTGATGTTGTTGACATCCTAAAGAACCGTCACAGATGAACCAGGAAAAACGAATATCCTATTCACACAAAATCCGGGTCGTTGAAAGTGATCTTGATGCCTTGAATCACGTGAACAACGTGGTCTATTTGCAATGGGTCAACGACATCTCTGAAGAGCATTGGAACCTCTTGGCGGATGAAGAGCTTAGAAAGAAGTATTTCTGGGTGGTCCTGCGTCATGAGATCGACTACCTGAGCCAGGCGGTTCTTGGTGATCAGATAAAGGTTGTAACCTGGGTAGGAGCTTCAAAAGGAGTTCGTTCAGTTCGTCATGTCGAGATGTTTATCGAAGACGGCGACGAAAATAAACCCCTGATACGGGCCAGTTCCACCTGGTGTCTCATCGATGCCAAAACGCTGCGACCGACTCGCATACGGGAGGATGTCCTGGATCTATTGACCGGCTGATTCGCGCTTGGCTTTCAAAAGTTGCTCCAATACCAATTCCACTCCCTGCTGATCGTTGCTCTTCGTTTCAAACCGGGCTACTTTTTTCACATTGGGGTGCGCATTTTCCATGGCATAGCTGAAGAAGGCTTCCTGCAGCATCTCCAGGTCATTGTTGAAGTCGCCAAAAACCATCGTTTCTTCACGGCCGATCCCGTGTCTGCGCTGAAGCATTTTTACCGCATTGCCTTTGTGGGCTCTGGGGTCTGAGATGTCGATCCAATTCATGCCTGACACTTTAACCTGCAGGTGACTCTCCAGATGTTTTACGTAAGGGTAGACATGAGTTTCTGATCCTTCGAAATGATATACCGCCACTTTGAAGAACTCGTCGTGGTCGACAGCTGCAAGGTCATTGACGATGTCAAAATGGGTGTAATACTCCCCAAGAATGTCTGTGAACCTCTTGTCCTGGGTCTCTATGTAGGCTGATTCCTTTCCGCAGAACACCGTATAGAGCCCATCTATTTTTCTCAATCCGGGCAACATGTCAGTCACAAGGCTGCGATCGAGAACCACTGACTCGAGTTCAATCTCACCTTGTTTGACAAAGCCTCCGTTTTCAGCGACAATGGAGATTCGGTCCTGTATTCTTTGAAGCTTTTCAAAGATGCTGCTGTATTGCCTGCCACTGGCTGCTACGAACTCAACCTCGTGCTGTCGGAGCTCTTCAAAAAGCTCAAAAAATCGTTCACTCACTTCACTTTTTGAGTTGAGAAGAGTGCCATCCATATCCGTGACGACCATTTTGACAGAAGAGAGTTCCATTGTGCAATGATTTTATCGAGGCAAAAATAGCACTCTGTCTCTTATAAACCTCGCTGCCTGAGGAAATCATTCAACGAAATGCATCAAATCCGCATGCGCAAAACAAATTCGCTTAGAATCAAAATAAAGGAGTACTTTTGCATTTTCGTAAAAAGTAGATATGCAATCAATTCGAAACATAGCGATAATCGCACACGTTGACCACGGAAAGACGACCCTGGTGGACAAGATCATCGACCAGGCTAAAATTCTTGATGACCGCAAAGAGAGAACAGACCTTTTGCTGGACAACAATGACCTGGAGAGGGAGCGTGGTATAACCATTCTGTCAAAGAATGTGTCGGTGAACTACAAGGGAGTCAAGATCAATGTGATCGACACCCCCGGTCACGCTGACTTTGGCGGTGAAGTGGAACGCGTGTTGAAAATGGCAGACGGTGTGCTGTTGCTGGTAGATGCCTTTGAAGGACCTATGCCCCAGACTCGTTTCGTATTGAGCAAGGCGCTCGAATTGGGCCTGATGCCGATCGTTGTGGTCAACAAGGTCGACAAGGAGAACTGCACTCCTGACCTTGTGCATGAGAAGGTCTTTGACCTGATGTTCGCACTGGATGCCTCGGAAGAACAGCTGGAGTTCCATACAATTTACGGCTCTGCGAAAAACGGATGGATGAGTGACGACTGGAAGAATGAGACAACTGATATCATTGCGCTTCTTGATGCGATCATAGCTAACATACCTGAGGCTCCTTACCGTGAAGGGAAACCCCAAATGCAGATCACTTCTCTTGACTATTCCGCATTTACAGGCAGGATAGCTATAGGAAGGGTTTTCCGTGGTGACCTGGAAGAAGGAAAAGATTACATGCTTTGCAAAGCGGATGG
The DNA here is from genome assembly GCA_030430615.1 of Bacteroidia bacterium. GTDB lineage: Bacteria > Bacteroidota > Bacteroidia > Flavobacteriales > Flavobacteriaceae > Lutimonas. Next base: position 10 of record JAUIKV010000182.1, on the reverse strand, counting down.
GAGCACGAAA
>JAUIKV010000181.1 GCA_030430615.1 Bacteroidia bacterium | reverse complement strand
TTCTCGATCACTTCATCAATGGTTCTGAAGGTCTGAATCGTCAATACCGGACCGAAAATCTCTTCCTGTACAATGCGATGAGATTGGGAAACATCCAAAAACAGGGTAGGAGGGCACCAGTTGCCTGTTTTGGGCAAGTTACATTCGGGCTGATAGATCCGCCCCCCTTCGTTCTTGCCAATCTCAATGTACTTTTTGATTGTCTCCAGCTGTTTTTTTGAATTGATCGCGCCGATATCAGTATTCTTGTCCAGAGGGTCGCCAACAAATAAACTGCCCAAACGAACCTTCAGCTTCGAAATGACAAGTTCCGCTACGGATTCCTGAACGAACAGGCGTGATCCTGCGCAGCATACATGTCCCTGGTTGAAGAATATGGCGTTGACAATCCCTTCAACTGCCTGATCCAGCGCCGCGTCTTCGAAGATTATATTCGCACCTTTGCCACCCAGTTCAAGAGTGAGTTTCTTTGAGGTCCCCGCAATGGCTTTTTGAATGAATTTTCCCACCGCAGTAGATCCCGTAAAGGCGATCTTATCGACGTCGGGATGCCTGACTATTGATGAGCCAGTCTCGCCTGCTCCTGTCACGATGTTTACAACTCCATGCGGAAGACCGCTGTCCCGGATGATCTCAGCGAGTTTCATTGCGGTCAATGGTGTTGTTTCAGCCGGTTTGAGAACAACCGTATTGCCGGTAGCCAGGGCCGGAGCCAACTTCCAGGCCGCCATGAGCAAAGGGAAGTTCCACGGAATGATTTGCCCGGCAACTCCCAGAGGTTTGACTTTTCTTCCTGGAAATGCGTATTCCAGCTTGTCCGCCCATCCGGCGTAGTAGAAAAAATGATTGGCTGCCAGAGGAATGTCTATATCCCGCGATTCCCGAATTGGTTTTCCCCCATCGAGACTCTCTATCACAGCCAGCTCTTTTGCCCTTTCCTGTATCAGGCGGGCGATTCTGAAAATGTACTTCCCTCTTTCTTTTGCCGGTAGCCCGGACCATTTTTTAAAAGCATTACGAGCTGCCTTCACAGCTCGATCAACATCATCTTCAGAAGCCTCTGCCACTTTCGCAAGCATCTTGCCGTTAGCTGGATTCGTCGTCTGGAAATACTTTTTGCTTTGTGGCTCTTCGAATTTACCGTCAATGAAAAGATCATAGCGTTTATTAATCTGAATATGATCCTGACTCTCAGGAGCTTCAGCATATTCCCAATTTGAGATGAATACATCTTGATTGCCAGTTTCACCCATGGTTAGTCCTTTGAAAAGTAATTTGATGATTGATAGTGCCCGGTCTCCGCTTTAACCAATTGCATAAGAATGTCATTGGCAAGACTGCTGGCTCCAAATCGAAAATAGTTCTTGTTCATCCATTTTTCCCCTAACATCTCATTGAGCATGACGAGGTATTGCAAAGCGATCTTGGACGTCGAAATTCCTCCCGCAGGTTTCATGCCGATCATTTTCCCCGTCTTCAAATAGAAGTCTTTGATAGCGTCAAGCATGACATACGTCACTGATAATGTCGCGGCAGGTTGGATCTTGCCGGTTGAAGTTTTGATGAAATCTGCACCAGCATGCATGGCCAACTCACTGGCTTTTCGCACATTGTCCAGCGTATCCAATTCGCCTGTTTCGAGTATGACTTTGAGGTGTGCCTCGCCACAAGCTTCTTTGATTGAAGCAATTTCCTCGAAAACGAATTCATAATTGCCGGCCAAAAACTCTCCCCTGGATATTACCATGTCGATCTCATCTGCTCCTTCTTCAACTGCAAATCGGGTATCAGACAATTTGGTTTTTAGACTGGACTGCCCGCTGGGAAAGGCAGTAGCTACTGAAGCAACACAAATTCCGGATCCTTCCAGTTCCTTTTTAGCCAGGCTGACATAGGTGGGATAGACGCAAACGGCGGCTACTTTGGGAATGCCTTCCAGTTGATCGTGAGGATGAATGGCTTTATAGCAGAGTTGTTTGACCTTTCCGGGGGTGTCTTTTCCTTCCAGGGTGGTGAGGTCGATCATGCTCAGGGCCAATTTTAAACCCTCAACTTTCGATGACTTTTTGATGCTCCTTTTGCAAAAGCGGTCGACTCGTTCCAAGACACCGAGCGTGTCATAGGGAGACAAATTATTCAAGTTTGGAATCATTCCTGGTAGTTAGGATTCCAAATTTACAAAATCTAAGTATTACTTTGGAGTAGTATTCGAGTTCAAATGTCACTCAAGGACAACCATAGTAATTGGCAAGGTGTATGACACCCTAACCGGGCGCGTTCTTTGTTTGCCCGGGGTCATTGTGGGAAGCATTTCCACGACCCGAATGGCCTCTTTTTCCAGTCTGGCATGTGGACCTCGAGCACGAATATCGATGATTTCACCGCTCTTGTCAATCTTGAACTGCACATAGACCTTCTTCTTTCCGGGGGTCAAACCCAATTCCTGGGCCAGATTGATATTGAAGTATTTGGTGACATGCGCATTGATTTTGTCCTGCATGCATTGTTTCATTTGTTCCTTAGTTCCTTTACAACCCGGATAGACGGGAGGCTCTTCAATAATGGCAAAAGGGATGTCTTTTTGTAATTCCTCTTCTTCGATGATCTCCTCGATGTTTTCGATTTCGACGGCTTCCACATACTCAGTCTCATCCGTTTCCGTGGTTTCGAGAACAGTTTCCTCGATCTCCTCTTCATCATCCACGATCTCGATTTTTTCAGGTGCCGGAGGGGGTGGAGGAGGAGGCTTGACTTCTTGTATCCTCTGGGTCAGGGGAATGTCAATGCTTTCTTCTGTCTCAAAGCTGACACTGTTGAATTCCTGAACATAGCGATCCATGGTCTTCCATTCCAATGCAATGTAGATGATCAACAAAGTGAGTACCAATCCAAGTTGAAAGAATAGTTTTCTATTGGGTGACAACCGGGCTCTGTATCTTTTTTTTACTAACATGGCTGAAAGATTTAAGGGGTTGATTCCTAAGTTAGGAAAACATCGTCCCAAAAACCATGATTTTTGTCATATCACATTTTTTAGGAGCCTGACGCTCAGCAAAGCCCATAAAAAAAACCGTCTGACTCAGACGGTTTTAAATTTTTTTCTCTCTTCGGGGAATTCCCTATTCCACAAGAAGAGTGATTGGCAAGGTGTATTTCACACCTACTGGTCTTCCTCTTTGCTTACCGGGTTCCATCTTTGGCAGCAATTCCACAACGCGGATAGCTTCTTTTTCAAGTCTCGCATGAGGTCCTCGAGCACGCACGTCTACGATGTCTCCCGTCTTTGAAATCTTGAACTGAACGTATACCCTTTTCTTACCGGGACTCAGTCCAAGGTCTCCAGCCAGACCGGTGTTGTATTTTCTGTTCACATGCTTGGTGATTTTGTCAACCATGCACTTCTTCTTCTCTTCGTTATTGCCTTTGCACCCGGGATAAACAGGCACATTCTCAATAATCGCAAACGGAACGTCATCAACGACTTCTTCATCCTCTACGATCTCTTCGATCTCCTCAACTTCCACTGCCTCAGTCTCATCCGTTTCAGTTGACTCGAGAATAGTCTCCTCGATATCTTCTTCATCCTCCACAACTTCAATTTTTTCTGGCGCTGGTGGTGGCGGTGGCGGTGGCTTTATTTCCTGAATTCTCTCCGTGATAGGAATGTCAATTTCTTCATCTGCAGCAATGTCGGCAATACCAAGGTCCGCAATATTTCGCTCAAATGTCTTCCACTCGATACCGATGTAGATGACGATAAGTGCGAGGGCTAATCCCAGCAGCATGAACTGCTTGTTGTGCTTCTCCAGGTTCGCTTTCGGGTTCTTTTTGGCTTCCATAATTCTCTGTAAGTTTTCTTCTGCGCTAATTTAAGGAATAAATTCTCATTCTCGCAAGGGTTTTTTTAAATTGAGTTGTACCACTTTAAAAGCCTGTTGAACAGGAACATGGCGACCAATACTCCCGCTGTGTTCGCAACAGCATCGTAGATGTCGGCCGTTCTGTAAGTGGTCAGCCCCCCTTGCAAACCCTCAAGAATGATGCCATAAAGAATGAGCCCTACGGGTATCAGAATCCTGAAAACATAACGGTGCAAACGGTCCTTCAGAGCAAAGTACCAAAGCAGGCACAGGGTGAAATAAGCAATGAAATGCAGGTATTTGTCGGATGACTTCAAATCGAGCCCGATATTCAGTTTGGGTACGGCCCCGAGACTGAGAATCGCGACACCCAAGGTGGCCAAAATGGCCAGCCACAGGGCGTTACGCTCCAATAAGCTCTTTGTATCCCGCAGCATCCAGCAAGGCTTCTGTTTCCGCCATGTCAGAAACTTTGATTTTGATCATCCATCCCGCTCCATAAGGATCCGTATTCACATTCTCCGGAGCATCCTCCAGGTCTTCGTTGAATTCGATCACCTCACCACTGACGGGCATGAACAGGTCTGACACAGTTTTGACAGCTTCCACACTTCCAAAGACCTCGTTTTGATCCAGGGTTTCATCCAGGCCTTCAATATCGATGTATACGATATCGCCCAGCTCGCTTTGGGCAAAATCAGTGATGCCAACCGTAGCGATGCCATTTTCGACAAGCACCCATTCGTGGTCCTTGGTATATTTGAGGTTTTCAGGAAAGTTCATATGTCGTGAATTAAATTAATTTCCAATGATGTATCTCACGCTGATGCCCCCGTTGATCGAAGTGCGAGGGAATGTTGTGGATACTGCAAATTTAGAATTATTATAGTCAAAGAAAAAGGACGCCAATAAATTTTTATTCAGCGAGTAGTCTGCGAGGAATTTCACAGACATCAGGCTCTGTCCACCGGTGATCTGGTCGTTGTTGACGTCTTCTTCTATGCCGTAGGCCCGCACTGTGGTCAGATTATCGCGTATGCCCACGTCGAGTTTCAAGTTGACATCCCCCTGGAAAGTTGTCGAACCGCCCCCGCTGCCCATTTTGAATTTCATCCTTACGTTGCGAATTCGATAGCCCAGCCCCATAACAATCTCTTCCCCCGCAACTTCCGTGACGGTGTTGTTGTTGAAATTCAGATTCAGTGCCTTGTCCCGGTTGTAAGCGGCGCGCAGTGAGAAAGAGTTCTTCAGGCTCATGTCTACAAGAATGAGCGGCGAGAATTCTTCAATCAGGTTTACACCATTGAATAGCTGCTTGGGGTTATAGTTTCCGGCGATGTCTCTATTGGTGTCGCTGTACGGATCGTCTCCGTCATATCTCAGGTTGTTGGTAAATGACAGGATTGAATAGACCGATCTGTAGCTGTGCTCCAGGGTGAAACTCCTGAAATTCTCTTTCATGAATGGAATGTTCATGAGGCCCTTGTATGAAATTCTCCAGTTGGGTATCGGTGTGTTGCGGAAGGCGCTCAGCCTGACACTTTCTGCGCTTTTACCCGTGTATGCCGCCAGGAAGGCGGGCAGGACAACGTCCTGACTCGTGCTTCCGAACCCGTCAATGTCAGCACCTGACTCGTCTGCAAGTCTTTGAGAAATTGTCGCCCTGTTGTCTTTGAAGGTCTGAAAGAGCTCCTCCCCATCTTGAAGAGACATTCCAATCATGAAC
>JAUIKV010000180.1 GCA_030430615.1 Bacteroidia bacterium | reverse complement strand
AATCTCGGTGTTATAACACTCCTTTTCGTCAAGAGATCTCGTTTCAAAACCGGGGAATGCCAAATCATTGCCGTATTCGTCCTGCAGGATCACAAACTCGCTATTCACCCAATTCGGGGCGATTATTTTGTAAGTTTCTTCGTATTCATATCGATAGTAATTCGAAGAACGTGTGGGGTCGTAACTGTCTACTTTGATGGCTAGCAATTCCGTGCCGATGCTATTCACCTCGCGGCTCCCGTATACGCGATCGATTTTTGATGCCTGGGGCAGCTGAACCGGCAGGGTTGTGTAAGACGCACCCCCAGAGGTGGTGACAGACAGCCTGTAATCAACCCCAGGCTCTGCTTTGAATACCTCATCAGAAATATAAAGACCTGGGCTGCTGTCAGACTCGGTAAACGAATAAACTTTCCCCTCATTGGCAGTAATGCTCACAGCAGCATTGGTTTCTGGACTGGCTCCCTCGTCCTCGAAGCGGTAAGATCTGCTCATGGCGATCACCTGTTTTTTCGATTCATCGGTTATATTGGCCTCAATAACCAAGGTGTCCTCGAAACTGAGCTCTTCTGCGAGATCTATTTCCTCAACACAGCCATGCGCAACCAGCAGTAGCATGGTGTAATAGCTTTTATGTCGAATGAAATATTTCATGGTCAGGGGTGCTTCTTCTTAGAATCTGAAATTATAAGTTATTGTTGGAATAGGCACAGCGAAAATCGAACTCTGGTAGGCTTTCACCTGTCCGTCTTCAGTCACGAAAAACACTGAAAATGGGTTGTTTCTTCCGAGCACATTGTAGACCGAGATGTTCCAGAAGCTGTGTGCCAGTTTTTTGGTTTTATGATTGCCCTCGATGTTAACACCCAGGTCGAGTCGAATGTAATCGGGAATGCGGAATTCATTTCGATTGGAGTAAAACACGTATTCGGCATTGTTGAACTGGTAGTTTCCTACAGGAAAAGTTACGGGTCGTCCTGTCTGATACACAAAGTTCATCGAAAAGCTGTAGCGCCTGGTCAGTTTATAGTTGGCAACCACACTGAAATCATGGGGCTTGTCGTAGTTTGAAGGGAAGAACTCTCCATCGTTCACCCGCTCTTCATTGAACTCGCTGTCGAGTTTGATGAAAGAGCGCGAATATGTATAGCCGATCCATCCGTTTAGTTTGCCTTTGTTCTTGCGCACGAGGAATTCAACACCATAGGCTTTGCCCTCTCCCTGTAGAACTTCTGTTTCGATATTCTCATTCAACAGCAGGTCAGCACCGACTTTGTAGTCCAGAATGTTGTCCGATAACTTGTAGTAACCTTCGAGACTCAGTTCATAGGTGTTCCCGTCAAGGTTCTTGAAAAGTCCCAGGGAGAACTGATTGGCCCTTTGAGGTTCGATGTTGAGGTCCGAAAGCTTCCAGGTGTCCTGGGGTGTGGCCGTTGTATTTGTGGTCAAGGTGTGTATGAACTGGTAGTTGTTGTTATAACTTGCCTTGATGGAGAAGTCCTCTGTGAAGGAATAACGCCCTGATACCCTAATTTCAGGACCTCCATAGGTCTCCACCACCTCGTTGTCTCCGTAGTTGATCGTCTCAAGACGTGTTGCGTCGTTTTTCGGCAGTCCATCGATGTAAACGCTTTGATCGGTGGGTCCCAAAAATGCGTAGAACGAATAACGCAGACCCAGATTGAAAGAGAGGTTTTTGTTCACGTTATAATTGTCCTCAAAGAAGATCCCGGATTCAAAAGCCTGTTCATCTTGCACGTCAGTGGGGTCCACCAGGCTTTCCGGGCCTTTTGGGGCTATGTTGGGTGGCGAGTTATTGTACAACTTACCCGCCAGGCCATACGTAAAATTGTGCTTTTCATTGAGCATATGGTTCATCAGGAACTTCACCTCGGTTTCCTGAACCCCGTAGTCCAGATCGAAGTCCCGGGCACTGTTGCTGTCGAATTCGATGTTGTAGCCGTAGTTGCTGTTTGACACTAAAATGCTTCCCCGGTTTCTATCATTGAATTTGTGGCTGTATCTCAGCGAAAACAAGGCATTTGTATAATTGAAGGTAGAATCCGAAGAGACACTGAACACGTCATCACTATAATACCCAGAAATGGACAGGGAGTTCTTCTCGTCAAAGTTGTGATGATATTTGGCGATCACGTCATAGAATGAGGCCTGACTGTTCTGTAGCTGTTCATCATCTAGCTGTTTGAGTATCCAATCGGAATAGGTCGCCCGCCCCCCAACCAACAGGGAGGATTTGTCCTTTACCACAGGAATCTCCAGCGTAAGGTTGCCGGTAACGGGCCCTATGGCACCCTCTCCGCTGAATTTCTGCGTATTGCCATCTTTGGTTCGGATATCGAAAACTGACGATAATCTTCCCCCATACTGTGCTGGGATGCTTCCCTTGTAAATATCAACATCATCAGTGGTAAAGGGATTCAGAGCCGAAAATACACCAAAAAAGTGCGTGGGGTTGTAAACCACAGCATTGTCCAACAGAATAAGGTTTTGATCGGTGTTTCCACCACGTACATTGTAACCCGCAACGCCTTCACCGGCCGTAGAAATCCCGGGTAGAGTAGTAGCTACTTTCAAGACATCACGCTCTCCAAGGACAAGAGGAATGGTCTTGATCTCCTTGACTTCTATCTGGGTGATTCCAGTCACCGCATCCTTGACATTGCTGTCTTTGTCTGCATCGATGATTACTTCATCCAAAAGCTCCGGGTTCTCAGCCAGGCTGAAGTTAAACGTCCCGTCGTTGTATATGATGACTTTTTTTCTCAGGTTTTCAATTCCAAGAGATTTCAGTTCAAGGTCATTCGCCCCGGCAGGGAGCTCAATGGTGTATTTGCCTTCGATATCCGTTACGGCATTAATGTTTTTCTCAGGAACGCTAATCACGAGATTGGGTATAGGTTCCCCTGTCACGTTGTTTTTCACCTGACCGGAGAGAACGAAGCTCTTGCGCGAGGCATTTTTACTTTCTTTTCCAATGCGAATAGTCTCAACCCCGGTTCGGGCTGTTGCGGCCTGCTCCGAATAGAAAATAGGCTTGTTGGAATCATCTTGATCTTCCTGTATTGCTCGTCCGAAGAAATCATCCGGAAGATCATCGTAAATCAAATTATTCTGCGTGAGTATAATTGTGTAATTATCAGAAAAATAATAGTTTACAACCGTATTTGTAAAGAGGTCGTTTAATATCAGGCGAAGCGCCGTGTCCTGGTACTGACCCGAAATCTTCAGGTTGTCGAACCAGGATTCCTCAAAGAAAAAACGGTAGGGTGTCAGGGTCTCCAATTCCTCAAGCACCTCGACACGAGTCGAGTTTTCAAAAGTAAGGCTTACTTTTTCGGTTCCGTCCTGGGCATAGGTGAACGCTGCCGAGAAAATCAGCATAACTAGTATCAACCTTTTTCTCATGATTCAGAGGATTTTGTAGTTAGAGCCGCATCGATTCGATCCGCAATCTGCGTCATGAACAAGTCGTAGTCCGTATCCAGAAGGTATTTGTTTCCGCTGAAAAAAGCATTGATCTGTTTCTTTCTCTGTGGGAATATCTTGATCAGGTCATTTTTGTTCTTGATCGGATAGAACAGGTCCTCGTGGAGAATGTAATACAGATCGTCGTTTCTGAATTCATTCAAAATGGCTTTGTTTTCGAGAACCTTTTTGCGAAGTTTCCGGTGTTTTTTATACAGCGTAAGTGAATTGCCTTCTTCCAGAACCTCATAGAAACCATCAACCTGGTCTTTGGATTTGAAAACCTCTAACCCTTTAAGGTGCACAAACTGCTTGCCGTCCAGCTGGAAACCCGCGACTTCCTCCTTGAGCAGCTGGATGATGCTGGATCCGGTATCGGTTTGAAGCGAAATGATCAATTGATCTTCAAAAAGATCATATTTCAAAGGAATATCATAGTAAGGCTGGCCGTCGTAGGACAGGTTGGCATTCTGGAATTCCGGGCTTTTGTAGAATTTATGCTTTCCGTTCTTAATGCGGTATAGCTCTTTGTAGCGAATTCCGTTGAAAAGTCCGGTATTCTCAATTCCAACCTGTTCGTCGAACCAGTTGTAGTAATCTTTTTGATCCGCTTGTTGGGCCCGTATTTGAATGGCATAAACCACGAATACAATACATGCAAGGCGCGAAATGACTGATTTAATCAAGGCAGCGAGGGGTTTTAATTGATAATTCTCTTAGCTAGCTGGCGTAAATATAGAAAAAACCCTTCGATATGGGCAAATCAGCCCTAAATGTTTCAGGCCTGATCAAACAACACCCACGAGCCACTCTCTATCAGCGGAATCGCCTGTTTGAATTTAAGAACTTTCGACTCTCCCGTATTGATGTTTTTAATGGTCACCCGTTCGTTTCGACCGATTTTTCTTTCGGTGCGAACGATGGTCTCAGTGATCTGTTGAGGCTGAGTCTGGTTAGTTTGCGTTTGCTGGGTTTGACTCACAAATTCCTCTTTGCTCAGCTGAACTTTCTCCTGCTTTCGCTCCCTAGCCTGGGATACCTGCTGCGGGCTCTGGCTGGGAAGCTCCCCTTTGAATAGGAACGACAGCACTTCCTTGTTCACTTTGTCAAGCATTTCCTTGAATAGCTCAAAAGCCTCAAATTTGTAAATCAACAAAGGATCTTTTTGCTCATAGGTTGCATTTTGCACCGATTGTTTCAGGTCGTCCATTTTTCTCAAATGGTCCTTCCACGTATCATCGATTATAGCCAGCGTGATGTTCTTCTCAAAATCTTCCACCAACTGCTGGCCTTCTGACTCGTAGGCGTCTTTCAAGTTGGTGATCACATTCAGAGATTTGATTCCATCCGTAAACGGAACGACAATTCGCTCATATCGATCCCCCTGCTTTTCGTACACATCCTTGATTACAGGGAAGGCAGCAATCGCATTGCGCTGCACCTTGTCTTTATAGTGATTGTAGACCACCTCAAAGAGCTCATCCACAAGTTCGCGTTCGTCTTTCGAGGCAAATTCCTCCTCACTGAACGGAGATGTGGTAGAGGAGAACCGTATCAATTCGAATTCGAAGTTCGAATAGTCATTCAGGGCCTTGTTTGTCGAAACGATTGAGTCGCACGTGTCGTAGATCATATTGACAATGTCCACTTGCAAACGCTCTCCATACAACGCATGGCGCCGGCGCTTGTAGATCACCTCGCGCTGGGCGTTCATGATGTCATCGTACTCGAGCAAACGCTTCCTGATTCCGAAGTTGTTTTCCTCGACCTTTTTCTGGGCGCGTTCAATGGATTTTGAGATCATGGAATGCTGGATGACCTCACCTTCCTTCAGTCCCATTTTGTCCATCATTTTGGCAATTCGCTCCGAACCGAAGAGGCGCATGAGATTGTCTTCCAGCGAAACGTAGAATTGAGATGACCCCGGATCTCCTTGTCGTCCGGCTCGTCCGCGAAGCTGACGGTCAACCCGTCGTGAGTCATGCCTTTCTGTACCGATGATGGCCAATCCACCTGCGGCTTTGACTTCTTCTGAGAGTTTGATGTCGGTACCCCGACCGGCCATGTTGGTAGCTATTGTCACTACTCCAGGATTACCAGC
>JAUIKV010000179.1 GCA_030430615.1 Bacteroidia bacterium | reverse complement strand
TTTGGCGATCTCCAGGCTCTTCGGGTAATGCGTGAGAATTTGCGAACCGATCCTGTCCTTGAGGGGTGTGACGATACTGCCCCGATTGGTGTAGTCTTCGGGGTTTGCCGTGAAGACAAACTGAAGATCCAAAGGCATACGCAACTGAAATCCTCGAATCTGTATATCTCCTTCTTCCAATATGTTAAATAAGGCTACTTGAATTCTTGATTGAAGATCTGGTAATTCATTGATAACAAAGATGCTTCGGTTGGCCCGGGGTATCATTCCGAAGTGAATGACTCGTTCATCGGCATAGCTCAACCGCATATTGGCAGCTTTGATCGGGTCGATGTCTCCGATGAGATCCGAAATAGTGACATCGGGAGTCGCGAGTTTTTCGAAGAATCTATCATCCCTGTGAATCCATGTAATGGGGGTGTCATCCCCCTTTTCTGCGATCAGGTCACGAGCAAACTTGCTGATAGGCGCCAATGGATCATCATTGATCTCCGAACCCTTCACTGCAGGAATATACTCGTCCAGGAGCTGAACCATGAGTCGAGCCAGGCGGGTTTTGGCCTGGCCCCTGAGACCAAGAAGATTAATGTTATGTTGCGACAGAATGGCTCGTTCCAATTGAGGGATGACCGACTGATCATATCCATGTATACCCGTAAAAGAGGGTTTGCCCTGTTTGATATTCGAAATCAAATTTGCACGTAGCTCCTCTTTGATGCTCTTTGCCTGGTATCCTTGAGCTTTCAACTCTCCAAGCGTGGTGATAGTATTCTTATTCATCGTATTCTTTTTTTTCTGTTGCTTTCGTAATCGTGAAATATCATCTCTCCGAGATCGTCGAGACCCGTATAGAAGGCCTTGCCCCTGTTCGACTGAGTGAATGTGTCCACAAAGGTTTGAAGGTAGGGGTCCCTGGCAATCATGAAGGTTGTTATGGGGATATGCAGTTTGCGTGCCTGCGCAGCCATGGTGTAGCACTTGTCGGTGATAAACGGATCCAGTCCATTGCTGTTTTTGTAATAGGTGCCATCCGGCATTCTCAAGCAACTCGGCTTCCCATCAGTGATCATGAAGATCTGCTTGTTGGTATTCTTTTTCCTTCGTAACAGATCCATGGCCAATTGAAGACCCGCGACCGTATTGGTGTGATATGGGCCAACCTGCAGGTAAGGCAGCTCTTTGAGCTGTATCGGCCAGGCATCGTTTCCAAAAACCAGGATGTCCAGGGTGTCTTTTGGATAACGGGTTGTAATCAATTCCGCCAGTGCCATGGCGACCTTTTTTGCCGGGGTGATCCGGTCCTCACCATACAGAATCATGCTGTGACTGATGTCGATCATCAGGGCCGTGCTCATCTGGGCTTTATGATGCGTGTCTTCCACTACCAGGTCGTCTTCAGTCAGAGAAAACTCACCAAATCCATGATTGACCTGGGCGTTCTTTAAGCTTTCCGTGACATTTATGTTCTCCAGCCGGTCTCCAAATTGAAAGTTTCTGAGATCCCCGGTATGCTCATCTCCTGCCCCACTGCTCTTGGTCTTGTGACTTCCGGTTCCTTTCTTCCGGATTTTTCCGAAGATCTGGTTTAGGGCATTTTTACGTATGGCTCGCTCTGTCTTTGCCGTAATGGCCTGCCCTAGAGATCCGTCTGGTTTGATTTCTTCACGGATATAGCCTCTTTTCTTGAGGTCTTCAACAAAGTCGTCCAGGGTGTAGTCTTCACTCGTCAGATTGTATTCCTGGTCGAGCTGTTCCAGCCAGTCCAGCGCCTCGTCAAGATCACCGGAGGTATGGGTGATCAGTTCCTTGAATATGTCAAACAGCCTTTCAAAAGGCGTCTTGGACTCCTCCTGATAAAGGGTGAACTGATACCCTCCACGCGCTTTGTGGTTCATGTGTTTCATGGCTCAATGTTCTCAGATAGCTTGATCGGATGACCGGAGGTGATCTTTTGCCATATTCTTCCCAGAGGCAAACTGATCTCCTGGTCCCAGGATTGGATACAACAAAGATAAGGATTATTCCAATGAAGATTCTACTTCAGATTGTTCAGGATGAAGTCAACTGTTTCGTCTCGATTTGAATTTGTGGTATATGCGTCAGTGATAAACTTAGAGGGCTTTGCAAAGCCTTTTTCAGTCAGACTCAGTATCACATCAAGGTATTCAAGACTCACCTTGCCCGTAAGCAGCGGTGAAAGGTCCTCGCCTCTCTTGTAGCGATCATAAATCTTCTTGAGACCGGTCAAATAGAGGTAGTCTTTGGTGAATCCGCCCCCTCTGTGCACCCGGAGTGAAATGTAAAATGCCTGCTCACGTTCCAGGTCGAATTGATTGTGAAGAAGCCTGAAGGTTTTGGAAAAGTCATATCCCTTGGCAAGACTGTCAACTGCAATAACGCGGTAGGCCAGCTCCTTCAAACGCGTTACCGTGAGATTGTTGCTCATGTACTCCGCAAATACGGCCAACCCCTCCTGGGTCTCTTCGTAGTTCGGGAAGCCATGTGAAAAAATCTTCAGGGGATGCTCCAGCCCGTTCATTGTAGTCACCATATGCACGCCTATTTCGTGATTGTTTAGGACGTTTAGCTCGTGCTCTGAAAACAGGTAGTTTTCGTTGAGGACCAGTGTTCTCCTGTTGTTCAGCACCATGGCCGAAGCTGAGATTTTACTGGAGTGCTCAATGCGGTAATCAAAGTCATACCGCTTCGAGAAGGCTTCAAAGAACGGTTCTGTCTCAAGGGAAGTATATTTGGGAACGAATCGGTCCTGGTCGAGATCTCTGTCTTCGAAATGCAGGATGAATTTGGCATTTTCCACATCGGTTTCGGTCGGAGTACCGAAGCAATGCAGGCAGTTGTAGTAAAATTTCCTTCCTGAGCCTATTGTTTCGATGCATTGAATCAGACCTGAATAGGTGTAGATGATGTCCTCGTATAACTGTCTTGTCTCAGGATCCTCGATGAGCTCCAGGGGCTGGGTAAAGAGCTCCCTGTGCAGCCTGAAACGATCAAAATCGATTTGCGGATAAATGAATTCCGGATCGGTCAAATACTTGGAGCGAAAAAACCTTTCTTTAGCCTCCTTTATGTTCACAGGATTGACATAGCTCAAAAGTTCGACCTCCCTGACCAGTTGATCAATGTTTTTGTCTATTTCCATCAAAGCCCTTACGGACAGATCAGCATTCTTAATTGTCATCGATGCCAAAGTTAGTTGTGATTCTTTCGAAAAGACTCTGCGTGTGCCGGTATCTTTGATTCCAAACCCAGTTCAATGGCCCGCACCACTTCCGGATAGATCCGCTGATCGAGTTCGTCGCAGTAGATCTTGGCCACTTCGGTCGCCAAAACTAAGGTATTTTCAAAGTTTTTCGAAATGAATTTCAGAAAATATCCATTGCCAAAAAATGTGTCGTTGACAAGCGCCGTGGTTGGAATCTCACCGGGCAGTGGGATTTCTGACAAGTCCTGTCTCCAGGATTCTATATCTTCTTTAAATCGAACCTGGTCGACGTTCTGGGTTCCAATATTCCAGGTCGGCACCACCCTGTTCCACCTCTGCCAATTGTAACTGTGGATGTCATAAACGATGCAATGCGGGTGCAGCGATTCCAACTTTTCGACAAGAGCCTGGACGACCCGGTAAAAGTTGTTGTGCTTTCTCATGCTTTTGGCCCGATTGACGTCAGAAAGTGGCTCCTTCCAAAGCTCCTTTCCCCAGGCGTCTTCGTAGATGGCTACTTCAGGCTCGCGGTTGAGATCGTACTCGAATCGCGAGTCGCAACCGGCGATCACAATGGGATGGCTCCGAATCATTTCAGCCGTGCAGGGATCTTCCTCGTACCATCTTTCGTATTCCGAATGAGCACAGTTTTCCCAAAGCTCTTTTCGAAAATGATGCCCGTCGTGTACAGCTCCACATATATAATGCGCGTAGTCCTCAATCTTAAGCGTAAAGGAATAATCTTCAGCAACGGCCTCAAAGCAGATGCCCGCATAGATGTTCTGAAGGATTTGCTCGATGGATAATCTTTCCATTTTCAGTGCATTAGGCCTCATCTACCGTTTTCCTCAAACGCGAGCGTCTGTCGAAGGCCTGAAGCTTGTCCATAACCTTGCTCTCGAGAAAATCAATGACGCGCTCCTCTACTTTTCGCTTTCCTTTGTAAACCTTGTTGATATAGGTGATTCCTCCAGGAGACATCACATTGACCTCAACCAACTTTCCTCCAATGACGTCAATTCCTACGAAATAGAGGCCGTCCTTGACGAGCTTGGGACCAATCTGCTTGCAGAGGTCCTTTTCTTCTTTGGTCAGGGTGTGCCGCTGTACCGATCCCCCGGCGGAGACATTCGATCGGTGATCGTCCTGCCCGGGTACGCGTTTCATGGCTCCAATCGGCTGCCCATTGAGCATTAGAATTCGGATATCTCCTTTTTCTGCACCCTCTATATAGTCCTGCAAAATGACATAATTGGAATTTTCCTTGTCACGATGGATGTAAAAGTCGAGAAGTGAAGTGATGTTATTCATTGCCGATTTCTCGATCAGAATGACACCAGAACCCCCGAAGCCATTAAGGGGCTTGATGATCATCTTGTCTGAATCCGATTCTTTGATTCGGTCGATCAGGTACTTTTTATTCTTCGACACGTGCGTATTTGGTATGATATTGCTGTGAGCATCTCCAAAGGCCGCCGTGTAAAGCTTATTATTGGCTTCTCTAAGACCCTGGAGCGAATTCATCAGGAAAACGTCATCCTTTACCGAATCCAGAAAGTTAAGCATAATCGGGTCCAACGGCGGGTTCGCCCGGAAGAATATCACGTCAAACCCGGCTAGCGGAAGCATTTCGACACGCAACTTCGCCTTGTTATAATATGATTTTACACTGGACGGAACTTTTTCCATACGACCGATCACCGTGCAAAAAGCACTGGTTACGCTGTCGCGGATGGTAAGATTGGAAGGCGTGCAAATTGCCACGCCGTGTCCCCTTTTCGAACATTCTTTGATCAGGGCAAGGGAGGAATCGTTGTCCGGATCGATCTCATCCCAGGGATACATTAAAAAGCAAACATTCATTTCATTAAAGGCTAAGCGATTGTTGAGGATAAAGATAGGAAATATATGTATCGCTGGAATAACCTTGGTCTCGTGGTTTTCAGGAATTCAAAATAGCCTCAATTTTTTCAATCTCTTCGGAACTCAGAGCAGGCTGATTCACAATGGCTGCGGCATCTTCGATCTGAGAAACCTTGCTGGCTCCAATGATCACGCTTGTCACCCTTTCATCGCGGAGCACCCAGCTGAGGGCCATCTGAGCCATTTTCTGACCTCGAGACGAAGCAATCTCATTTAAAGCCCCGACCTTTTTGATCTTGTCTTCGGTAATCTGTGAGGCCTGTAAAAAGCCATGGGCTTTTGCGGCACGTGATCCCTCGGGTATTCCTTTGAGATATTTATCGGTCAGCAAACCCTGGAACAACGGGCTGAACACCACCGAACCAACTCCGTATTTTTCAAGAACGTCCAGTAATCCTTCTTCGATCCAGCGGTCGAACATGCTGTACGAGGGCTGATGCAGCAGACAGGGCGTACCCAGT
>JAUIKV010000005.1 GCA_030430615.1 Bacteroidia bacterium | reverse complement strand
AATACGTTCGCAATACAATAGGCAGCGACCTCATCGGGTTGAAGGGTGATCATTCGCGCGACCAATCCGTGTTTGTTCAGACGTGAGCTACCTTCTTCATTGGTGGCCATTGGTCCCGGATTCACCACACTCACGCTCACATTGGTGTCTTTGAGCTCCTCGTTGAGCCCCAGTGAAAAAGAATAGATAAAGGCTTTCGAAGCCGGGTAAACCGTCTTGTAGCCTATGGGCGAGCCTGCGGCAATGCTCGAGACGTTTAGCATAAATGCTTTGGGTTGTCTCAATAAATTCGGTAAAATTTTGTGCGCCATGACCGAAACCACCCAAACGTTTAGCTTTATGATGCTGTCGATGTCCCGGGTCTGAGCCTCGTCGAACTTCATCGTACCGCCAATTCCGGCGTTGTTGATCAACATGAAGACTTCAAACCGTTCATTGATGTGATCAGCGAACGCATCCAGCTCCTCTGGTATTGTCATGTCGAGCTCAAAATAATGGGAATCAACGCCATATTGGTCTTTGATCTTCTGACTGACGACCGATAAATTCTCGCCAGGCAAACTCACCAGGACCGTATTGATGTTTTTGCTAGCCAACTCCATGGCAAAAGATTTGCCCAGACCCTGGCTGGCTCCGGTGATCAGTGCATATTGATCATTTCGTATTGTATTCACTCTATATCGCAGTCTCGGTTTTGGTTTCTCAAGATAGCTATTTAGATCAAGTATCATTCCGAAATGCCCAAAACAATTAAGATTCCCTCATTTCTTGAAACTGAATAAAAATATGCGTATTTTTAAAGAACCGAAAAAGTGCCCTTCAACTGACCTCAAACCGGTAACCTAAAACAATGAGATCATGAATGCTTCTTACAGACTCGAGCGAGCCATAACCAGGTTGTATACTGCATTTCACTCCGGATCCCTTGATCCCGAGAATTGCCATCACTGCGCCGTTGGGAATATTTGTGACAATCTGGACACCTGGAAGCACCTTACCGACAAACACGGTTCCACTCAATTGAGTTACCTGGGAAGATTGAATGAAGTTGCCGGAAGAAAGATCAATGGCTACAGCCCTTCAGAACTCCTGACCATTGAAACCGTATTCCTGCAGGGCTGCGGATACAGCCTTCCTTTCCGCAGAAGCGAGAAAAAGGTGAACCCCAAAGACAAGGAAGCACAATACAGGGGTCTCTGCGCAGTCGTGGAATATTTGTGTGACCTCGACGGAGTGGATAATGTCATGGACATCTCAAAGTTGTTCGAGTACGAAAACGACAAACCCCTTTACGAACTTCAACTCGGTTGATGTTCTTCTCCTTTTTATTAGGACTTTTGCCCTGACACCTTGGCCCCCAATATTTGATTCTGCTCCTCGAGCAGTTGGGTCATCTTTGTCATCAACTCTATGTTTTTAGGGGTCTCCACCGTTTGGTCCTTTGTGTCCTCCGCCTTCTTGATCACTTTGTTCATAAACTTGACGACAATGAAAATGGTAAAGCCGATTACGAAAAAGTCTACAAAAGCTTCGATCAAGGCTCCATAGCCTATGGCGATCTCTTCCTTGACAATCGCTCCCTGGGCATCCAAAACCGGATCTTTTAGCACAATTCTTCGATCCTCAAGATTCATGTTTCCTGAAAGGAGTGACAGGGGCGGCATCATGACCTGTTTTACCAAAACATTGATCACTTTGTTGAAAGAGGCTCCCAGGATGATACCAACGGCCATGTCCAGCATGTTGCCTTTGACTGCAAAATTTTTAAACTCTCGGTATAGTTTCATGGTTCTTTTGTTTAAAGCGCAAAGATATTTTATTTGGATCTTTCAGAAAATGCTTAATTTAAACCTTTTCGGAAGACTGCACTCATGAAAAGCCCAATGCCTGAATACGAACTTCAACAAGCCTATCAGGAGGCCATCCGTTTCGCCGGGGAAAGACACGCGGATCAAACCATGCCAGCTTCGAAGGCCAGTTATCTAGTCCATCTTTCTAATGTTGCCATGGAAGTTATATTGGCGGCAAAGCATTCGTCAGGTTTCGACCTTGAGTTTGCGGTGCAGGTGGCCCTGTTGCACGACGTTTTGGAAGACACTTCTACTTCATTTGAAGAAGTAGCAGAAAGCTTTTCTCATGAAATTGCTGTAGCGGTTCTCGCCCTGAGCAAAAATGAAGATTTGCCTGCGGATGATCAAATCCCTGACAGTCTAATGCGAATCAAGGCCCTGAGGAAGGAAGTATGGGCCGTCAAGTTGGCCGATCGCATCTCAAACATGCAGGAACCTCCACATACGTGGTCCCTTGAAAAGAAAAAACACTACCTCGAAGTCGCAAAGCTCATCCGCAAGGAGCTCAAAGGGGGCAATGCCTACTTGGAATCAAGGCTTGAAGAATTGATCAATCATTATCGCGCTTTCATCTAATATCTCTAATGATCTCCAAAGCCTCCATAACCTTTTCCTGAATTTCAGCCAGGTTGAAGCTTCCCTGATCATCTTTTTTGATCAGCTTGGATCCCATGCCGACGCAGGTCACCCCTGCATCAAACCAGGAGCTCAGGCTTTCTTTGGTCGGTGAAACACCTCCTGTGGGCATGATGCTCGTCCAGGGCTGCGGGCCCTTGATCGCTTTGACAAAGCCCGGACCATAAACCCCTCCCGGAAACAATTTCACAATCTCACAACCCAATTCTTCAGCCCGCGTGATTTCAGTCAGGCTGCCACAACCCGGTGACCAAAGGACTTTTCTTCGGTTGCACACCATTGCAATATCTTCTCTGAGTACCGGGGTCACTATAAAGTTTGCCCCCAGTGACATGAACCTTGAGGCGGCTGCAGCGTCTGTCACCGAACCTACACCCATGATCATCCCGGGCAGCTCTTTGATCGCATATTTGACCAATTCGCCAAAGACCTCATGGGCAAAATCGCCACGTGCCGTGAATTCCAACAATCGAGCCCCGGCATCATAGCAGGCCTTGACAACCTGCTTGGCGATCTCCACGTCGGGGTGATAGAACAAAGTGACCAAGCCGATCTCCTTCATTCTGTTTGCCACTTCTAAACGCGTGAACTGTGCCATTTTTCTTTATTATTTTTAAAATACAAATAACGCGAGAAATTAATTGGATCTCGCTGCTCTCTATCTCGCAACTCTTCCCGATGCGTCTCCGCCCATGAGCTTCTCAACTTCGGCTACCGTCACCAGGTTGGAATCTCCCTTGATCGTGTGCTTCAAACAGGAAGCGGCCACCGCAAAGTTCAATGCGTTCTGATCGTCTTCCGGGTATTTCAGCAAGCCGTAGATCAGCCCTCCCATAAAGGAATCACCACCACCTACCCGATCCACGATGTCCGTGATCTGGTATTGAGGAGATTCGTACATGGTTTCGCCATCGTACAGTACGCCCGCCCAGGTGTTGTGTGACGCCGAGATCGAGCCCCGAAGCGTAGTTATTACCTTGCGCGCCCTTGGGAACTTCTTCATCATCTGCTGGCAAACCGACAAAAAGGCTTCTGCCTTTACGTTGTGCCCTTCAGTCTGTACGCTGATCCCTTCAGGTTTGATGCCAAAGTGCATCTCTGCGTCCTCCTCGTTGCCCAGAACGATGTCGCAATATGAGGTCAGCTCGGTCATCACTTTCTCCCGGTGTGCATCATCGCAGTACTTCCATAGCTTGGCCCGATAGTTCAGATCTGTTGAAATGGTTATACCACAATCACTGGCCGCTTTAACCGCCTCCAGGCAGGCATCTGCGGCTCCCTGTGAAATCGCCGGGGTGATGCCCGTCCAGTGGAACCAGCTCACACCTTCAAAGACCGAATCCCAGTCCACCATGCCTGCCCTGATCTCACTCATGGCAGAATGCGCCCGGTCATAGACTACTGTCGAGCCGCGACTAACTGCGCCGGTCTCCAAAAAGTAAATCCCTAGGCGGTCTCCTCCGTAAACGATCTTGTCAACGCCAACACCGCGCTTTCGCATCTCCATCATTGCACAGGCCCCGATGTCATTGTCAGGAAGTCGGGTCACAAAGTCTACCGGAACACCGTAATTCGCCAGCGAAACAGCAACATTAGACTCTCCGCCGCCATACACCACATCAAACTGATTGGCCTGTGAAAACCTCAAAAATCCGGGAGGTGCCAATCGAAGCATGATCTCCCCAAAGGTTACTACTCGATCCATCTAATCAAAAAATAGAATTCGCAAATTGATTGTTGATAATCCATAAAAATAAACCAAAATTCCATCATATTGAATTTGAAAGCAGTAAGAATAAGAATTACCAGGAAAAATAGTCGAAAAAGAGAGTAACATATTCCATCGATTGAGCGTCTAGTTGGGTAGACCTAATCACCTGCCCATGACTGCCAGTTCCCAAACCCTGTCACCCCCAGTCAAAAACAGAATCATCTCCATTGATGCCCTCAGAGGTTTTGCCCTGGCCGGAGTGGCCCTGGTTCACATGGTGGAGCAATACATCGCTGGCCCACATCCTGAAGGGTTCATGGAAGGCGTCAACGGAATTCCCGACCAGATCATCCAGGGAATTATCGGTATCTTCTTTACCGGGAAATTTTTTGCGCTTTTCTCAATTCTGTTCGGCCTGAGTTTTTCCATTCAGATGGATTCGGCCCAAAACAAAGGTCAGAAATTCAGTGGCCGCTTTATCTGGCGGGCGTTCTTGTTGTTCCTGATCGGTTGTGTTCACCAGCTTTTCTACCGAGGGGACATCCTGACCATTTACGCAGTCCTGGCCCCTTTTATCATCCCGTTTTACAGGGTGTCTTCAAAATGGCTGCTTATCACAGCGGGACTCATCTTTCTCGGGATACCGCGATTCATCGCCTTTGCCATCTTCGGCGCGGAAGGTGTAACGGGCGTGCATCCGATGATGGACAACAACCATGAACTGGTTAAAAACTATATCGACACGATAACTAACGGAAGCCTGGGAGAAGTGTTTTATCTCAATGTCACCTACGGGATGCTGACCAAGATCGACTTTCAAGTTTCTTTTTTTGGTAGGTTCTACTACACTTTTGCTTACTTTTTGATCGGACTGTGGCTGGGCCGAATCGGCCTCTTCAAGGACCTTTCTGCCTATTCAAAGAAAATCAAAGACTTCATGCTCTGGTCTATCGGCGCACTGATTCTTAGCGTCGGGTTTGTGATCGCAACATTTGCAACCGCACCACAACCCATCGATTTCTCAACCTGGCAGTTTGCTTTGGGCATGAATTTCATGGACTGGGTCAGCATTTCAATGGCCTCGATTATTTTATGCGGTTTTTTAATGCTCTATCAGAAGCAGTCCTGGAATAAAAGACTGGCCTTTTTTGCCCCTTACGGAAGAATGGCACTCACCAATTACGTCATGCAATCGGTGATTGGCACCTTTCTCTATTTCGGTTGGGGGCTCGGATACATAGGGCATTTTGGCGCACTTATCTGTTTTCTCATGGGAATCGGTCTTATCATCATACAGACCTTACTAAGCAAATACTGGCTGAAAAGCTTCAGGTACGGACCTCTTGAATGGCTCTGGAGATGTGGCACCTACTTGAAATGGCAACCTTTTCTAAAAACCGCTCGTCCAGCCCCTGCTGCTCAATGATTTTAGTCATCAATTTGCAATGTGTTCATTTTTATCTTTGGAAAGATTTTAAACAATCGAAAGACTCCTAAACTTTATCTTTGGAGAAATTCGAGCATTTGGAGAAATCCGAACGATTCTAGAACAACATAAAGATGACCATCAAGCGATATTTTTTTCTGGCCCTTCTTTCTTTGATTTGCGTTCAATGCGAATCAGAAAAGCCGCCCCTTGAAACTTCTGACAGCATCCGGCTGAACCAAATCGGATATTATCCGGGTTCGGTGAAGGAGTTTATTCTAGTCGATCAAACAGCAGGTGAATTCAGGGTCATTGATGGCCAGGGAGAGGTTGTTTTCAACGGAGAGCTTCAGGATCGCGGCACCTGGGACACCTCAGGAGAAAGGGTTATGTCAGGTGATTTCACAGATCTCAAAACCCCGGGAACCTACACCATTGAAATCGACAGTGTTGGAACTTCCTATCCTTTTTCTATTGAGAAAAAAGTGTTTGAGAAAGCGTTGAATGCGTCGATCAAAAGCTATTACTTTCAGCGGGCCTCGATGCCCATAGAGGAGACCTTCGGTGGCATGTACAAAAGGGCTACAGGTCATCCGGATACGGCTTGTGCCTACCATCCTTCATCAGGTCGCAAGAAGGGACAGCTCAGTTCGCCAGGGGGCTGGTACGACGCCGGCGATTACGGAAAGTACATTGTAAATGCGGCTCTTTCCACCGGACAGATGCTTCACCTGCTCGAGCAGTACCCGGAGGCTATACCGGATGCTTCGCTCAACATTCCTGAAAGCGGCAACGAACAGAGTGACCTTTGGGACGAATTGCTCTACGAGCTTAACTGGATCAGAACGATGCAGGACCGCGACGGAGGGGTTTATCACAAACTGACGGCCAAAAACTTTTCAGGCTTCATCATGCCGGAGGCCTACGACTTGGAGCGCTTTATCATCGGAAAGGGAACAGCCGCGACACTGGGTTACGCTGCTGTCATGGCCCAGGCCGGACGCCTCTACACTTCTGCTGACCCGGTCTGGTCAGCGGAGGCCATTATTTCGGCAGAGAAGGCCTGGAAGTGGGCCCTTCGCAACAGGAATGTGCCTTTTTCCAATCCTGAGGATGTCAGTACCGGCCAATATGATGATACGGTTTTCTCCGATGATTTCTATTGGGCGGCGGCCGAGCTCTACCTCGCAACGGGAGAAAGAAAATACCTGAAATACCTGGAAAAGAATCCTCAGCCATACCAGCATCAACTCACGAACAGTTGGAAGTTTTTTGTGCGTAATAATGCCTTTCACTCTCTGCTGGAAAACAGGGACAAGCTTCCAAAGAAGATGGCTGACCCCCTGGTTTCGGATCATCTTAAGCTCGCCGACAGTCTCCTGGTGAAAATCGACAAGAATCCTTATCATGTGGCCCTTGATCGCTACGAATGGGGCTCGAACAGCGACGTCCTGAACCAAGCCATGATATTGTGTGTGGCACACCGTCTTTCGGGAGACGAAAAATACCTCGCAGGTGCAGAAAGGATTAATGATTATATCTTTGGAAAAAATGCCACGGGATACTGTTTCCTGACAGGTTTCGGAAGCAAGCCTGTGATGTTTCCTCATCACAGGCCAAGCGGGGCTGATGGGATTGCCGATCCGGTACCCGGCTTTGTCATCGGAGGCCCTAACCATGATCGACAGGACCAGCACGAGGTGGAATACAACTCGGAGCATCCGGCAAAAGCCTACATGGACGTAGAACCCAGTTTCGCGTCTAATGAGGTGTGCATCAACTGGAACGCCCCAGCCGTTTTTGTGCTGGGCTATCTCGAGCAGAACCGAAAAAACCAATGATCAGAAAGGAACAGCCCCTTATCGACTACATCAACCGAATCGTTGAATTGAGCGAGGAAGAGGAGAAAATACTGCTTTCGCGAATAAAGACAAGGCAATACCTCAAAGGCCAGTACATTCTGCAGCAGGGGGATGTGTGTTCTGTCAGCGCCTTTGTCCTCAAGGGTTGTACGAAGACCTTTTATCTCGATGACCAGGGCCAGGAGCACGTGATCATGTTCTCGGTAGAAGACTGGTGGACCTCAGATCTGGCGAGTTTTACATCCCAAACTCCTTCTGACTTCAACGTACAATGCCTCGAAAACACGGAGGTTGTTCTGTTCCCTTATGAGAACCACGACAAACTTCTCGATGAAATTCCGATTTTGGAAAGATTCTTTCGAAAAATTGTGGAAAGAGCCCTCGCGGCCTCTCAAAAAAGGGTAGTGAGAAACCTGAGCATGTCTGCAAGGGACCGCTACTTGTATTTCCGAAAACAATACCCCCTGATCGAACAGCGGGTGCCCCAGTACCTCATCGCCTCTTACCTGGGAATCACCAAGGAATTTCTGAGTAAGATCAAAAGTCAGCTCATCCAGGAGCAATAGGGCCCGGATGTTAAACTAGTTTAACTTTATTTTATAATCTACATTATTTTTCAAAGCCTTCCTTTGAGCGATCTTTGCCATGTAAATTTTGATCGTATGAACACCTTGTTGGAAAAAGTTGGAGACTTGAATGACATGTTGTTGCAGGGTCAGGAAATCCAGGCCCTCGAAAAGTTCTACGACCCTGAAGTAGAGGTCCAGGAAAACGACGAGGAGCCGGTCAGGGGAAAAGAAAAGGCCATACAGGCCAGAAAAGCTTTTCTATCAAGCGTAAAGGAGATGAACTGTGTCAAACCTTTGAAAGTAGCGGTCGGAGAAGGAACCACCATGGTAGAGTGGCAGGTTTCATACCAGTCAAGCGAAGGAACCGAAGAGCAGTTCACCCAGGTAGCTGTTCAAGAATGGAGAGACGGACAGATCGTGAAAGAGAAATTTTATTTCGGAAAATAATCTTAGTAAATAATTCATCGAATAAACATTAAATTTTAAAAACCATGACAAACAAAGTAAAAACCTTAGCGGCTGTAATTCTTATGGCTGTGGTGACTTTCTCGTTTACGACGATTGAAGGCGAGAAAAAAGAGATCAAAACTGACAATAGCACTGTAACCTGGAAAGGATACAAAGTAACAGGCTCTCATTATGGAACTGTGGCGCTTAAATCAGGACATCTGGTCTTTGACGAGGGAAAGCTTACGGGAGGAGAATTCGAAGTGGACATGACCACAATCGTGACGAATGACCTGGAAGGAGAATACAAAGGAAAGCTTGAAGGACACTTGAAATCGGATGATTTCTTTGGCGTTGAGAAGTTTCCAACTGCGAATCTGGTGTTTACAAATGTCAAAAGCACTGGCAAAAACTCATATGAGGTCACCGGAGACCTTACTGTTAAAGGTAAAACTGCTCCTGTAACTTTTGAAATGTCAGTATACGGAAACAAGGCAACAGCCAATGTCAAGATTGACAGAACTGTATACGATATCCGCTATGGTTCGACGAGTTTCTTCGATGACCTCAAGGATAAGGCAATTTACGATGAATTCGATCTCGTAACCGACCTCGAATTTTAATCCCCCATTTCATTGTAATCCCCCAATTCAAATGAAGAATGGAAAGGCCGCTGAAAAGCGGTCTTTTTTTGTTCTATTTTGTTGAATTTGCTTACATTTAACTAGGCAATATCCAAAAGCTAAACGTGAAACAATACCTGGTCATCATAAATCACCGAACCTGGATCGCCATGATCATAGCCATCATCGTGCCTTTCCTGGCTTTTAGGTACAATATCGAATTCGATATGGACCTCACCCTGATCAGCATAGCGATCATCTTTCCTTTGGTATTCACAATTCGAGGCTCCTTCAGGAGGCGTGAAAAAGCTCTTGAGCATCTCAGTGAATTCAGAAGCACTCTCAAGACTTTCTCTTATTTCCTGATGTCAAATGAAAAGCTGAGCGAAGAAGATCAGGTAGAGGCTGAGAGGCTGATGATAAACCTGAGCAACACATTGATGATCCATCTCCAAAGCAATGAGAAGGACACTACGGATATCGACGCCCGAATGCATGACCTTTACGAGTACGTGAACTCAAAAGAAGACAAGATATCCTCAAAGTCCAAAGAGCGATTGTTTCGTATCATGAAGGATCTCCACGAGACGATTGAAAACGTTCATGCCATCAACACACATCGCACACCTATCAGCCTGAAGGCCTATTGCCTGATCTTTATCTATATTTTTCCTCTTATCTATGCACCAACTATCATCCACCGCGTGGGACCCGACAAAGGACCCTGGATCACCTATTTCATAGTTTTGGTGAGTCAATTCATACTGATATCGCTGTACAACATTCAGAATCAACTCGAATATCCCTTCGACGATGAGGGAATGGACGACATCAAACTCGACAATTTCAGGATCGATCGTTAACCCACATCTTCTTTTCTCATAAATTCTGAATTTTTACTGGCAACCTGACAAAAATCATGGTTAAGCATAAGATCAGCCTTTAAATTTGTCTCAGTTATTAATTTTGATAGGATCAAGAAACCCTTTAGGATGAGTGATGACATCCTTAAGGGTTTCTTGCTTTTAAGATTTTATTATCTTGTGCAGTCGAACAAATCATTCAAACTTCAACTACTGCCATGAAATCCATTCCTTCTTCCCTTAGCACGGTATTCTTGTTCATCACTATCCTAGGTCTTTCTTTTCAGTTTCAGGTGCACGGTCAAAAAAAGCTTGCGACGCAGCGCGTGAATCAGGACAGACTGGAAAAATCCATTTTCAAGCTGGCTGAATTCGAAAAAGACGAATCAGGCATGACTTCAAGGGTAGCCTTTAGTGATGCTGACCTGGCTGGCCGGGAATATGTGATGGGGCTTATGAAAGGTGCCGGGCTCGAGGTGAGCATCGACTATGCAGGAAACATCATTGGAAAACGAAAAGGAAAGAAGCCCAATTTGAAGACCATTGCCTTTGGCTCTCATATAGATATGGTGCCAGACGGAGGAAACTATGACGGTTGTGTGGGCTCCATGGCCGGAATTGAGATAATGACCCTGCTGCAAGAAATAGGTTGGCAAACCGATCATCCCCTGGAGCTCATCATATTTTCCAATGAAGAGGGTGGCGTAATGGGCAGCAGAGCCCTGGCGGGAGAGCTTGGGGAGGAAGCGCTTAAGGTGAAAAACAGCACCGGCTATACCATGGCAGAAGGTATAGATCGATTGGGAGGTGATTCCCAAAAGCTGGACCAGGTGATTCGCAAGAAGGGTGAATTGGCTGCCTTTCTCGAATTGCACATAGAACAAGGCGGAATCCTGGAGCAGGAGAACCTTCAGATTGGAGTGGTCGAAGGAATCGTTGGCATTAACTGGTGGGATATCGAAGTTCAGGGGTTTGCCAACCACGCGGGAACCACACCGATGAACATGAGGCAGGATGCCCTGTTGGCGGCCTCGGAATTTGTTATTGCTGTGAATGAGGTGACTCGTTCCTTTGAAGGTCACCAGGTAGGTACCGTCGGAATGATCAGTGCCGAACCAGGCGCTCCCAATGTGATTCCCGGAAAAGTCAAGATGAGTCTTGAGATCCGTGATCTGTCCTCTGAAAAGATCCTGTCAATGTACGAGGATATGCGCAAGCGAGCCGATGAAATAGCTGGTCGACACGGGGTGAAATTCTCCTTTAGCGCTACGGACGCCACAGGGAAACCGGCATTGACAGATCCACACATGCGCGACATGATAGAAAAAAATGCACGCAAACTGGGCCTTTCGACAAAACGCATGCAAAGCGGAGCAGGACATGACGCCCAGGACATGGCTCTAATTGCCCCCACAGGTATGATTTTCGTACCGAGCAAAGGAGGAATCAGCCATTCGCCCAATGAATTTACTTCAGCGCCAGACATGGCCAACGGTGCAAATGTGCTTTTACAAACCATTTTGAGTCTTGACAAGGAACTCGATTAGGCCGATTTTCGTATTTCTGACCCAGAATCACGACATGAATATTCGATATTTTTGTTAAAATTCAAAAACTTCAGATTTTTTATTTTTATTTATGTTGCTGTTTTTCAGTGACTTACATATAGGATATTATTAAATATTTGTTAAAATAGTACTTTGTAATACATAGTACTGTAACAAATACTTCAAATGAGTCGTCTTATAAGTGTAAATCAAATTAAAAATAACGTCTTAAAGCATTAACCAATAAAAATACAAATCATGAGAACTTCAGCATTTAGACACAGCAAACGAATCCAGTGGTCAGAGTACAGACATTATGCAGTAAGAGCTTAATAACCGTACCCGGTTACCTACAGAAAAAACTTTTAACCCCCGAAAACTTAAAAAACCAACATTATGAGAACGACAACCTTTAAACGCAGCAAACGAATCCAGTGGTCAGATTATAGAACCTACTCCTATTAGTCTAGAGAACAAAGGGCAACACAACCAAACCGTCTGAAAACAGAAACTTAATTTCTCTATATATAGGGGTCTTCGGATCCTCCAAAAAAACCCTAATTCTATAGGGTTTTTTTTATGCAGAGTGCCGAGGCCACTCTCGTGTAAATGTTAGAGTTTTCACAAATCGGGATTCCGGACATCACATGTCGTATTTCTGTCCGTGTATGGGTTTTATTTTTGTACCGGATTAGGAGTTAGTAATTATAGTCCGAAATTGAGACATCTTGTATTTATTTGCCAAGATAAAAAGGTTAGACACCGAATTAGATTAGATCAATTGAGGAACGTCCCAACCGACATGGATTTCCTGTTCATTAGTAAATCAAGGGGGATATTAGGATTTACTAGTATACGTTAAGTGCGAAGGATTTTCATAAGGTTGGGACTATTTTTTTAGAAAGTCCCGAAAGTTGCCTTCCTGAAATCGCGGCGCCACTTCCAGTCCGTATTGATTGACACCTTTCTCACCTTCCCAGATGATATTCAGCCCTATCTCTTTGTTCAGTTCAAAATTGTCCGAACGAAACGGGATCGCGCAATACAGGTAGTCCTTATCGGATTTCTCCCGGATCACACGGAGCAATTGTCCTGTTATATAAAAGATATTGTCATTGCAGTCAGCAGTGATATCGAATCCGTAGTATATCGGTCGTTTTGCCTGGTCAGGACGCATCAGGTCATCAACTTTGAGTTGGCTCTCATCCATTTCGCGAGAACGAAGGCGCATGTAGGCACTTTCTTTGATCGGAAAAATCAAAGAATGACCTGAGTAGTAACCCGAATCATCGGTAATTATCAGGTTCATCTCAGGCAAAATCCTTGAGGCTTCCTTGATCACGGCGCTCAGATTCCGATTGATTTTTTTATGAAACTGCATGTAGCGCTCCAAATAATCAATGTCGGACTCGTGATCCAGGGTGCGAATTCGCTTTGTCGCTTTTTCCAGGTTAGACTTGAACCAGGAAGCTTCAGGCAACTCGTCGTCGAGTTCGTTGAGGGCGTATTTTCGCAGACTGAAATCGTAAAAGGTCGGAATGGGAATGCTCGCGTTGAGGTTCCTGATCAGTTGATAAGGAAGCAATGTAAGCATCACAATGTCCTCCTCCTTTTCAGGCTTGATCAGGGTTGCTCCGTTTTCCCATCTCTGAATGGTGCGGATGTCTACATCCAGAGCATCTGCAAAGTCTGATTGAGACATGCTGTTGATTCTCCTGAAGTCAATCAAAAGCTCCCCGATGTCATTGTATTTTATCATGTTTGCCACGTATTTTCGCAGTTCAGGGCCTATCTGTAAATTTAAGAAAAATAGGCGTTGAAACTTTTTTATGACCACATGACATTTCATGTCGTATGCCCAACCGATTGTTACGCGTAATTTTGTATAAAATTAAGTGATGATCAAGGAGATACTGATCGCAATCGAAGAGGAAGCAAGAGAACGGGTCTGCCGGGAGCAGAAGAACTTGGTTGCGGTAAAAAAGGTGATGGAGCTGTTGAATCAGATAGACCATGAAGTCGAAGAAGTGCCCTTGCAGGACAGGGATCGCCTGTCCAGGTTATTGGTTTCGTTAAAAGGGTGCGAGCTCAATGAAGAAGAAAATCAGCTGATAGAAAGGATCATCACAAATTAAAGACATATCCTGTTTTCGGAAGTGCAGAGCAGGGAATTGTTCAATGAGGGGGAAAAGATGAAACACTACCCTGCGAAGAAGGAAGCCGAAGGGTTCTGATAGAGGATATGTCTTAAGATAAAAAGCTGTTTCAAATTGAAACAGCTTTTTTTATGCAATAAAAAAGCGCAATCTCAGAAAGTTCGTCGACTGCGCTCTCGCAAATATTAAGCAAAGGGGTTTTGCTTGTAAAAAAGGGTAAAAAAATGAAGTTTCTTAAAGGGTGACGACAAAGTTGTCTTCAGCACTTACGCCATTATTGACGTATTTGTCTGCTTCTCCGTCATTCTCCCATCTTTCGCTATCAATCAAATACTTGAATTGATATTCTTTTTCAGTGTCCAGGTCCAGTGTTGTTTTGAATGTACCGTTTTTGAATTTCTTTAAATCGATAGCCTCATTCACGTTCCATTCGTTAAAATCACCCACCAACTGTACTTTTTCTGCATTTGCCACCTCTTCAGCATTTAATGAGAAAGTGACTTTGCATACAGGCTTACTTTTTAAAAATTGTTTTTTGATACTCATGACATTAATTTTTATTGATGCTACAAAGTAATAACATTCTATTGTTCTGTTTTACAAGTTTTTTAGCCAATTTATATACTATATTAACCTAAACAAAGCTTCAATGTTATCACAAAGTTAATTAACCATAATTTATGCATTCCAAACAAAGATTGATTTCTACTGGACAAGTGCCACTATTCTCTACTGAAAATCCTTTAGACAGGGCGATTTTTCCCGCGTTTCATCTCGAATAAATCAATCAGTGGCATAATTGATCAAAGGATTATTGCTTATATTTATTTACCCAAATCCACCCTTCTATGATTTCTTCATCATTCACTGTTCGGGTCAATGAACAGTCCGATTTTACGCTGGATAGCAAAAATGCTGATCAATTTGATTGCGAGGTTCTCGAAGACAAAAAATATCATATACTCAGTGATTCCAACTCTTACAGAGCCGAACTTATCGGCGAAGACTTCGGGGAAAAAAGTTATGCGATACAAATTGGCTCCAATGTCTATCAGGTGAAAATTGAAACAGACCTGGACCAGATGATTCGCTCTATGGGATACAAGCTCAGCTCTGAGAGTGCGGCCAATGATGTCAAGGCCCCTATGCCAGGGATCATTCTCGAGATGAAAGCACAGCCCGGAGACAAGGTAAAGAAAGGGGACACTCTGCTTATCCTGGAAGCCATGAAAATGGAAAATGCCATTCTCAGCCCGAAAGACGGGGTGATTAAATCCGTTTGGTCTGGCAAGGGTGATACAGTGGACAAAAACAAACTTCTTATCGAACTCGAATAGTCAATACGCCTGCTTATGAAAAAAATTCTGGTAGCCAACAGGGGAGAAATCGCCCTGCGGGTCATGAGAACCGCAAAAAAAATGGGAATCAAGACCGTTGCCATCTACTCTACCGTAGACCGGGCAGCACCCCATGTCAGATTTGCTGACCAGGCCGTCCACATCGGTGAGAATCCTTCCGCGCAATCCTACCTCAACGGGGAACGAATAGTAGAGGAAGCTCTGAAATTGGGGGTTGACGGGATTCATCCCGGATACGGTTTTCTCAGTGAGAACGCCGCCTTCGCCGAACTGGTAGAAAACAACGGAATCACATTTATAGGACCAAAGGGAGATTCGATTCGGGTTATGGGCGACAAGCTTGCTGCCAAGGAGGCAGTCAAGGCTTATGACATCCCTATGGTGCCCGGAATAGACGAGGCCGTGACGGATCCGAAAAAAGCGGAAAAGATAGCTGCTGAAATCGGGTATCCCATTCTCATCAAAGCAGCCGCCGGAGGCGGGGGCAAAGGCATGCGCATCGTCGAACGCCCTGGGGATCTTGCCAAGCAAATGGAACGAGCAATTAGCGAGGCGCTCTCAGCTTTTGGTGATGGTTCTGTGTTCATAGAAAAATATGTCTCATCCCCCAGGCACATTGAGTTCCAGGTTCTGGCCGATAATTTCGGCAATACCATTCATCTCTTCGAACGTGAGTGCAGTGTTCAGAGGAGGCATCAGAAAGTTGTCGAAGAGGCGCCATCCGCGCTTTTGACTCCGGAAATTCGAAAAAAAATGGGAGAAGCTGCCATAAATGTGGCTCGCTCCTGTGGTTATCGCAGCGCCGGCACGGTTGAGTTCCTTATGGATGGCGACATGAACTTCTACTTTCTAGAGATGAACACACGCCTTCAGGTTGAGCATCCGGTAACGGAATGCATAACGGGGCTCGATCTTGTCGAGCAGCAAATACGAATTGCGCGTGGGGAGAAACTCGAAATTCAGCCGGAAAACCTCAAGATGAATGGCCATGCCATAGAACTCAGGGTCTATGCCGAGGATTCTTACAACGACTTTCTTCCCAATGTAGGGCAATTGACCACTTATACCCGACCCGAGGGTGAAGGGGTGCGTTTGGATGACGGCTATGAGGAGGGCATGGAGATACCAATCTATTACGATCCGATGATTTCCAAACTGATAACATATGGAGAAACGCGCGAAGAGGCTATTCAGGGTATGATCCAGGCTATTGACCATTACCTGATAAAGGGGGTCGAGACCACCTTGCCTTTCGGGCGCTTTGTCATGAATCATGAAGCCTTCCGATCCGGCTCTTTCGACACGCATTTCGTCTCAAAGTATTACGCTCCGGAAAAATTGCTGGAAGAACGAAACAAGGAAATGGAAGTGGCAGCCCGATTGGCACTCAAGCTATACCTCGATGAACGCAAAAAGTTAAAAACCTGCTCATGAAAGACAGACAAAAAGACTTGTTAAATCGACTGGCCGAGGCTAAACTCGGAGGAGGTCAGCACAGAATTGATAAACAGCACAAGAAAAAGAAACTCACAGCTAGAGAACGAATAGAATATCTCATGGATGAAGGGTCTTTCGAAGAGGTTGGTGAGCTCGTAACCCATCGCAGCACCGATTTCGGGATGGAAAAACAACTGATCTATGGAGACGGAGTTGTGACAGGCTACGGAACAATCAACGGTCGTCTTGTCTACGTGTTCGCCCAGGATTTCACCGTTTTTGGAGGAGCACTGTCAGAGACGCATGCCGAAAAAATATGCAAGATCATGGACCTTGCCGTGAAAGTCGGGGCACCCCTGATTGGACTCAATGATTCAGGCGGTGCAAGGATACAGGAAGGCGTCAGGAGCCTCGGTGGGTATGCAGACATCTTTTACAGAAATGTGTGGTCTTCAGGAGTGATTCCTCAGATCTCCGCGATCATGGGGCCTTGTGCCGGTGGCGCCGTCTATTCTCCCGCAATGACCGATTTCACGATTATGGTCGAAAAGACGAGTTACATGTTTGTGACCGGTCCGAATGTAGTCAAAACCGTGACGAATGAAACAGTGAGCTCCGAGGATCTGGGAGGTGCCCTTACCCATTCCACCAAATCCGGGGTAACGCACATCACCGCGTCAAATGACGTCACGTGTATGAAGGAAATCAAAAAACTGTTGAGTTATATCCCACAGAACAACAAGGAACTCACCCCAAGATTGCCCTATGAACTGGGAGAAGAAATTCGTGAAGAGCTCGAACAGATCATACCCGAAGACACCCACAAGCCCTATGACATGAAAAAGGTCATTTCAGGAATTTGCGATGCGGATAGTTTTTATGAAATCCATAAAGATTACGCCGAGAACATCATTGTGGGATTTGCCCGGCTCGCAGGGCGCAGCATCGGCATCATTGGCAACCAACCCATGGTCCTGGCTGGGGTGCTGGATGTGGACAGTTCCAAGAAAGCGGCCCGCTTCACGCGTTTCTGCGATAGTTTCAACATACCGCTCATGGTTCTTGTAGACGTACCCGGGTTTTTACCAGGCACAGATCAGGAATGGAACGGAATCATTGTTAACGGGGCCAAGCTGCTCTATGCGCTGAGCGAGGCCACCGTACCCCGCGTAACAGTCATAACACGAAAAGCCTATGGAGGCGCCTATGACGTGATGAATTCCAAACACATCGGTGCCGACATGAACTTTGCCTGGCCTACAGCCGAGATCGCTGTCATGGGAGCCAAAGGCGCCAGTGAGATCATCTTCAAAAAAGAGATTGGCGAGGCGCAGGATCCTGAAGCCAAATGGAAGGAGAAAGAAGCCGAATACGCTGATAAATTTGCCCACCCGTTCCGGGCAGCGCGACGCGGTTTTGTCGACGAGGTGATTCTGCCTAAGAACACAAGACGAAAACTGATCAAAGCCTTTGCCATGCTTGAAAACAAGCAGGTGGAAGGTCCGAAACGAAAACACGGTAATATCCCGTTGTAAAAAATCAGGAGATGATCCAGGTACTCAAAACATGATCTCAGCACTCAAGACATGATCTCGGCACTCAAACCTTTCTGGAGCAAACGCGTGCAGCGTGGTTTGAGCTCGTCGTATTCCCCTGTTTTTACGGCACATTTGCCTTTATAATGCACAAGATAAGTGCACTGCTCGGCCTGCTCCAGGGTGTGTTCGCATATCTCGATCAACGAGTCGATCACATAGTCAAACGTATGTATGTCATCGTTGAAAAGGATGATTTCGTATTTGTTCGATTCCTTTTCCGCAATGTCATGATCTTCCTGGGTTTGCTCTTTCGAAAGATAGATTTTGAGAGACATGGTCCTTACGCTTTATCCAAATTTACATATTTTAATCCAACCCAACGATTCCTCTCCTTTTGACTCAGAAGTTCCAGGCCCAATTCTATCGCTGAATTATCTATTTTATCGACGTCCTCACGATAAAAACCACTCAAAAGAAGGAGGCCTCCCGGATTCAGGCATCTCACGTATTTCGACATATCCTCGAGGAGGATGTTTCTGTTGATATTGGCAATGATCACATCAAACTTCTGATCCGTCAGCAGACCGGCATCCCCTTCAAAGACTTTAATTCGCTGGCAATTGTTGCGAGCCACATTCTCAACTGAATTCTCGTAGCACCAGGGGTCTATGTCGATGGCCTCGACTTCGGAGGCGCC
The DNA here is from genome assembly GCA_030430615.1 of Bacteroidia bacterium. Taxonomy (GTDB): domain Bacteria; phylum Bacteroidota; class Bacteroidia; order Flavobacteriales; family Flavobacteriaceae; genus Lutimonas. Next base: position 14,145 of record JAUIKV010000005.1, on the reverse strand, counting down.
TCGCATTTCAGAAAAGATCGCCAGGATGCCCGTGCCACAGCCCATGTCCAGAACACTTTTGTCTTTCAGGTCAACCTCGAGCAAATGCTCGATCATCAGGTGGGTTGTCTCGTGGTGTCCGGTTCCGAAGCTCATTTTGGGCTCAATCACAATGTTGTACTCGAGATCATCCCCTTTGTGAAAGGGAGCTCGCACGCTCACCCTTCCCTGCACTTCTATCGGCTCAAAGTTCTTTTCCCACTCTTCGTTCCAGTTGACCTGCTCGATATCTTCCCGCTCTACTTCAAAATCAACCTCATCCGAACTGAGGATCTGAACCCGTTCGAGCATCCCCTCTGACCAGTCATCCGATTGAATATAGGCTGAAAGCCCACCATCATCAGATTCGGTAAAACTCTCAAAACCGATCGCGCCCAATTCTGCCACGAGTATCTCACGTGCGATCTGGGCGTCCAGGGTCCCCCCTGACCTCTTGAAGTGCAAGGCTATATAGTGCATTGGATGTTTAGATTGAATTCTTAAATGGCTTCAATTATGGCGCTGAAATCTTCAACCTTGAGTGCGGCGCCACCGATCAAACCGCCATCGACGTCATTCTTGGAGAAGATCTCCTGGGCATTCGAAGGCTTTACACTTCCTCCGTAAAGGATCGAGACTTCTTCTGCAACGTCACTCATGTAGCGGCCTGCGACGAGCTCGCGAATGAAGGCGTGCATCTCCTGTGCCTGCTCCGGACTAGCCGTTTCACCGGTTCCAATTGCCCACACCGGCTCATAGGCCAAAATAATTTTGGACCATGCAGCCGAATCCAGGTGGAACAGCGCGTTTTTTATCTGGCTCTCAACAACTTTGAAATGATTTCCGGCTTTTCTGTCTTCCAAAACCTCACCAAAGCAGAAAATGATCTCCAGGTCATTGGCCAATGCCGCGTCTACTTTTTCGGCCAGCAGAGAATCTGTCTCGCCAAAGTATTCTCTTCGCTCAGAGTGACCCAAAATCACGGTATCCACATAAATGCTTTTGAGCATCTGCGCAGAAATCTCGCCGGTATAAGCCCCGCTTGCAGCCTGATGCATATTTTGCGCAGCCACCTCAATGACCGAATTCTTTGTCATTTTGGATGCCTTCTGAAGGTTGACAAAAGTAGGAGCGATCACAACACGGGTGTTGTCCAGCTCTATTTCTTTAACGGCGTGTTTTAACTCCTTCACCAGGGCTTTTGTCTCCTGGTAAGTCTTGTTCATCTTCCAGTTTCCTGCTACAATTTTGGTTCTCATGAATACAGATTTTGGTTCAAATTTTAATGAAACACAAAGATAACCCAAACTGATAAAATGATTACTTTTGCTGCGATCTATTTTCCGAAAAAATGAACAGAAAGAAGCTGATTGAAGAGATACGTCGCAAAAAATCTTTTTTGTGTATCGGACTCGATGTTGACAAGACCAAAATCCCCCCGCACCTGCTTGAAGAGCAGGATCCTGTTTTTGCTTTCAACAGAGCCATAATAGATTCCACCCACCACCTGGCGGTGGCTTACAAACCCAATATCGCCTTCTATGAGGCCTATGGATTGGAGGGATGGAAAACCCTTGAGAGGACCATCAATTACCTCAATGAAAACTACCCTGAGATCTTCACAATTGCAGACGCCAAAAGGGGTGACATCGGCAATACCTCCAGTCGCTATGCCGAGGCCTTCTTTGAGGATTTGAATTTTGATTCGGTGACTGTGGCTCCCTACATGGGATCCGATTCCATAGAGCCTTTTCTGGCATTCGAGAACAAGTTTGCCATTATGCTCGCTCTGACCTCCAACAAGGGAGGGCTCGATTTTCAGGTGACCAAAGACGATTCAGGTGAGGCTCTCTACGAAAAGGTCCTCAGAACCTCGCTGGGATGGACCAACAGTGACCGACTCATGTTTGTCGTTGGCGCCACAAGGCCGGAGTACTTCGAACGAATAAGGCGTATCGCACCGGATCATTTCCTTCTTGTTCCCGGGGTTGGCGCTCAGGGCGGAAGCCTGAAAGAGGTGTGTCAGTATGGTCTCAATTCCGACGTGGGATTGTTGATCAATTCTTCTCGCGGGATAATCTATGCTTCACAGGATGTCAATTTTGCGATCAAGTCAGCCGAGAAGGCCGAAGAGTTGCAAAAGGAAATGGCAGCCATAATGTCTGCCGCAGGGCTTCTATCCTAAACCGGCTTCTTGTCTTTGAGCGTATCGATCAAAAAGGCGTGCAGCTCCTGCATCTGGTCATAACCGAACTTTTTTCCCAGTTGTCCGGCAAAATAGAGTGCCACCCAAATCACCGGCATTAAAATGCACATGCTCATGGACATAGTATAATCCTGGTCGAGACTCCAGTTTGAGTAAAAAATCACGAAAAAGACAAAAAAGGTAATAGCGACGGCGAAATGAAAGAAAATGAAAAGGGTCCAGATCCTGGGTTTTGGCCCGAGGATGCCTTTGACGATTGTCACCTCTTCTTCTTCTTCGACTTCGACATGAAGTTGCGGAGACCAAAAGTGTTCCTTCCCTGCCGGCACGTCGATAACGATATGATGATCTACAATCTTGCTCGGGAAAGTGCACTTTTCATCTGCCAGATTGGTCCTGAATTGCTCGATGATCTCTTCTTTGGGATCCGAATATCTCAATTTGAACCGGGGTTTGAGCAGTATCCTGTTGAGCTCGTCCTGATGGATGGGTTCCTTCATGATTCTGAATGAGGTTTACAAGTTGATTCGGCGGAAGGCTATGAGTGAATTCATGCCTTCGATGCCCAAGTTAATCGTTTTTTTTGAATCGCTGTTCAGGTCTTTCACGGGTTGACAGATAAACCTATCTTTGCACCGCGAACTCCTCTGAGTTTCGCCAAGAATTGAGTACTGCCTTATGGGAAACATAGTAGCAATAGTCGGAAGGCCCAACGTCGGCAAATCAACGCTCTTCAATCGTTTGATTCAGCGGAGAGAAGCCATCGTGGATGCCGTTAGCGGGGTTACAAGAGACCGTCACTACGGTAAATCCGACTGGAATGGGAGAGAGTTTTCCCTGATTGACACTGGAGGATACGTCGTCGGAAGCGACGACATCTTCGAAGCGGAGATTGACAAGCAGGTCGAGCTGGCTATCGATGAGGCCGATGCCATAATTTTCATGGTCGATGTTGAGGCTGGAGTTACCGGAATGGATGAAGAAGTGGCACAGTTGCTCAGGCAGGTCAAAAAACCGGTCTTTTTGGTGGTCAACAAAGTGGACAACAACAGTCGTGTACACGATGCCACCGAGTTCTACTCGCTGGGCCTGGGTGATTATTACACCATAGCCAGCATCAACGGAAGCGGGACCGGTGAATTGTTGGATGCCCTGGTGGATGCGCTTCCGGTGAAGGAAGAAGTGGAACCCGACGAGCTTCCAAGGTTCGCGGTTGTCGGAAGACCCAATGCGGGTAAATCCTCTTTCATCAACGCCCTGATAGGAGAAGACAGATATATAGTAACTGACATTGCCGGAACGACGCGGGATTCGATTGACACCAAATACAATCGCTTCGGTTTCGATTTCAACCTTGTCGACACGGCAGGCATCCGCAAGAAGTCGAAGGTGAAAGACAACCTGGAGTTCTACTCCGTCATGCGATCGATTCGGGCGATCGAACACAGCGACGTCTGCATCCTTTTGATCGACGCCACTCGTGGTTTTGAAGGGCAGGATCAAAACATATTCTGGCTGGCCGAGAAGAATAAGAAAGGCATAGTTATCCTGGTCAACAAATGGGACCTGGTAGAAAAGGACACTCAAACCACAAAACAATTTGAAGCGATGATTCGTCAGGAGACTGCCCCGTTCACAGACGTGCCCATCGTCTTCATCTCCGCGCTCACCAAACAGCGAATTTTCAAGGCAATCGAAACAGCTGTTCAGGTATATGAGAACAGGAAGCAAAAGATTCCAACGAGCAAGTTGAATGAGGCCATGCAGGACATCGTAAGACAGAATCCTCCACCGGCCTATAAGGGCAAATACATCAAAATCAAGTACTGCATGCAGCTTCCCTCACCAACGCCGCAGTTTGCTTTTTTTGCCAATCTGCCGCAGTACATCAAGGACCCCTACAAAAGGTTCATCGAGAACAAGCTTCGTGAAACCTTTAATTTTCACGGAGTACCCATCATTATTCATTTCAGAAAGAAATAGGACGGGAATTATTTACTATTTTTAGCGAAATCAATTATTTACGCTAGAAACAGTATGAAAAAAATTACCCTGCTCATCCTTCTGGCATTCGCCCAAATGGCAATTCTTGCTCAGAAAGGCGATGCCTCCATCATCAAAGAACTCGAAAAAAACAAAGAAGCCTATGGCGTGATTGCCCAACAAATTTGGGACTACGCTGAAATGGGCTACCTCGAAGAGCAATCAAGTGCGTTGCTTCAAAAAACACTCTCCGATGAAGGCTTTGCCATAAAAAGTGGCGTAGCTGGCATTCCAACTGCATTCGTCGCCGAATTCGGATCGGGAGCACCCGTGGTTGCCATACTCGGTGAATTCGATGCGCTTCCCGGACTCTCTCAAGAACGCGTCCCCGAGAAGAAATCGGCCGGAAAGGCGGCAGGACATGCTTGCGGTCACCACTTGTTTGGAACGGCTTCGACAGCCGCCGCCATTGCTGTCAAAAACTGGATGAAGAAAAACAAGGTGAAGGGAACGATACGATTTTATGGCACTCCGGCGGAAGAAGGTGGATCCGGAAAAGTCTACATGGTGCGGGGAGGTCTGTTCAATGACGTAGATGCCGTTCTTCACTGGCATCCGGGCGACCGCAACCAGTCGAATGCAGGAGCTGCCCTGGCCAATAAATCAGCCAAATTTCGTTTCTACGGAGTTTCGGCTCATGCGGCAGGGGCACCTCACAAGGGAAGATCAGCCCTTGATGGAGTTGAGGGAATGAACATGATGGTCAATATGATGCGTGAGCATATCCCTCAGGATGCCCGCATACACTATGTTATAACTGACGGGGGCAAAGCTCCCAATGTAGTGCCGAACTTCGCTGAGGTTTATTATTATGCCAGACATACGCGCAGGGACGTGGTAATTGACATCTTCGATCGAATCGTTAAGGCTGCTGAAGGTGCCGCCCTGGGAACAGGAACAACCATGGATTACGAGATGATCGGAGGAACCCATGAGCTGCTGCCCAATCTCACGTTGCAAAAAGTGATGTACGATCAGCTGGTCAGTGTCGGTGGAGTGGAATATTCAGCGGAAGAAAAGGGCTTTGCGGACAAAATTGCCATAACCTTAGGTCAGGACGCCGCGGATGCGGAGAAAGCGGCAGCGATTGAAACTTATAAAGAAGTCGGCACCCCCAGGGGCTCAACAGATGTAGGAGACGTCAGTTTTAACGTGCCCACCGTCGGCATGTCTGCCGCAACATGGGTGCCTGGAACACCTGCACACAGCTGGCAAGCCGTGGCTACCGGAGGTACGAGCATTGGCAACAAAGGAATGATGGTCGCGGCGAAAACACTTGCCCTGACGGCTGAAAAATTATTCAGTGACCCCGGAATCATCACCAAAGCAAAGGAAGAGTTCTTGGAGCGCCGTGGGGCAGATTTCGTGTATACCCCGTTGTTGGGTGACAGAGCTCCTGCACTGGACTACAGGAAGTAAACTAACAAGCAGTCGATTTAAAACATGCTGACGAAAGAGAGATACTCGATCAAGGACATGGTAATCTGGACGCGTAAGGAATCCATCTTTTTCCTGCTCTACGCCCTGATGATCACTGTGCTGTATGATGTATTTGGTTTCACCTTCCTCGACATTCCCTGGACCCCTGTCGCCCTGATCGGTACCGCTGTGGCCTTCATTCTGGGTTTTCAAAATGATGCTGCCTATGGAAGAATCTGGGAAGCTCGAAAGATCTATGGTGGAATTGTAAATTCCTCCAGAACCTGGGGTATGAAGGTAAAAGACATGGTCAGCAATGAGCATTGCAGCTCTACAGTCAGCGATGATGAGGTTCGTCAGCAAATCAAAATATTGAATTTCAGGCATTTCGCCTGGCTGACAGCAATGCGTCACGCCATGAGAGAACCGCGAAAATGGGAAATATTCGAAAAGCACAGAACCAACAGGGAATGGTCTCGTAAAGCTCATATCCCGGAAAGGATCTCCTCCCTGAAAGACGACCTTGGCGACTATTTGGAACCCGATGAATTGAAATACATCCTGAGTAAAAACAACAAGGCCGCCGCTCTCTTGTATCTGCAGTCCAAGCACATTCGAGAGCTCAAGGAAAAGCTCCTCATCTGGGAGTTCGCCTTTCTTTCGTTGGAAAATACCCTGGAAGAGCTTTTTACGCTTCAGGGCAAAGCTGAACGCATCAAGAATTTTCCTTACCCCAGGCAATACGCTTCCCTGTCCAATTACTTTGTATGGACTTTTCTTCTGCTCCTGCCCATTGGGCTGGTACCAGAATTCGCTGATATTGATGAAGCGTTGATTGATGATTTTCCCAAAATCGGCAGCATGTTCATCTGGCTGGTTGTGCCATTTTGTGGCGTTGTTTCCTGGGTATTTCACACGATGATGCGGATCGGGACGGTTGGTGAAAACCCCTTTGAAGGATCGGCCAATGACGTGCCGATTTCCACTATTTCAAGAAGCATTGAGATCGACATGAGGCAGTTGATCGACGAAGATGACGAAACTATTCCGAAACAATTTCCGGAGGAATACGATGTACAGATGTAGCTTTGGCTAACTGTAAATAAAAGAAAGAGAAGAATATGAAAAACTTAGATTGGCTCAAAGTTGTTGTCCTCGCTCTGGCGATTGTCATTGCCGGCTATTTTGTAGGAAACATGCACAAAACAGGAAAACAGTATGATCGCTATGTACAGGTCAAAGGACTTTCCGAGCGAGAGGTTAACGCGGACCTGGCCGTTTGGCCCATCAGCATTGTGCTGACGGGCAATGATCTCGCCACCCTCAAGGGGCAGTTGGAAAAACAGAATGAAGATGTTTACCAGTTTTTTGTCAAACAGGGTTTTAAATCGGAAGATATAACGCGGGGCATGGTGAACATCAGTGACGCCAATGCAAATCAGTACAATACTGGACAAAACAATCGCTTTCGCTATGTGGCCCAATCTGACTTTACCGTCCGCACGCGCGAGATCGAAAAGTTGCAGAAGGCCCTCGAAGCGTCCCTGGAATTGATGTCCAAAGGCATCGTCCTGGGATCAAAAAACCAGTGGAGACCCATCGAATACGTCTTCACCGGACTGAACGAATTGAAACCCTCGATGATCGAAGAAGCTACCAAAAATGCAAGGGAAGTTGCGGAAAAATTTGCTCGTGACTCAAATTCAGAAGTCGGAGAGATTCGTATCGCAAGACAAGGCCTGTTTTCGATAAATGACCGGGATCAGAATACGCCGCAAATCAAAATCGTTCGGGTCGTGTCCACTTTCGACTTTCAGCTCGAAGACTGAAGCTGGACATCAATGATTCGAATTCCTCCAAGCTCATGGATCCAGTAATCGTTGCATCGATCATTTGCATCACCCTTTTCACTCTGTTTGGGGCTTTCTCGCTCATGAATGAATCTGGCAATCCGAGGGCAAATCGAATTTTAGGGATATTCTTCCTGTTATGGTCTTTCGATTTTTTAGATGGAATCCTTCTCATTAACGGCTATTATTATGACCATCCTGATTTCGCCTTGTGGGGAGATTCAATTGTATTCCTGTATGGACCCCTTCTCTACCTTTACACTTGCGAAATAACCAGAGGCAAGTTAAAGATGAACTTTAAAATCTTTCTCCATTTCCTGCCTTTTGTACTTTACCTATGTTTAATCGCCTTTCTCTTTCACAGATTGCCGTCGGATTCAAAAAGTGGAATACTGAGAGACATTCTCTCGAATTATACTCCGATTCAGGCTGCGCCAATGATCGTTATTGCATACGCGCACATAATAACCTACATTCTCCTTTCGAAACGACAAGTCAATAAAACCACTATTGATTTAAACAATTTCTACTCCAACCACGATATATCCTGGTTAAACAGTTTATTGAACGCCTTCCTAATTATACTTTCTCTGTCGATTTTTTCAGATATCTTTCATTTTTTCCATCCGGACAGTTATCTCAATATCGCTCTTCCAATAACCATCCTTACTATGGGTGTGGTGATAGCTGGAATCATGATCAAAGCCATGAGGAGGCCTGTACCCTGGCAAAATCCTCTGGAAAACGAAAAATCTCGTGTTTCCGATTTGACCGACCTTGAATCACAGAAAATAGCTGAATTGATCTATGAGGTTTTCGACAAAGAGAAACCCTTTTTGGATCCTGAATTCAATTTGGACGACCTTTCCAATAGATTGAGTTTTAACCGTCGGAAGGTCTCACAAGTAATTAATACCCGTCTCAAAAGGAATTTTTTTGATTTGGTCAACGGGTATCGCATCGACACTGCAAAAGAAATATTCACAAAGAATGAAGACCCAAATCTCACTGTCCTTGAAGTGATGTTTGATGTTGGGTTCAGTTCCAAGTCTTCATTCAACACACAGTTTAAAAAAAGAACTGGACTCACTCCAACCGAATTCATGAACCTGAACTGAGTTCGATTCTTTCCTGCATGATCTCGTACGCATTTAATTCGTTCGACTTCGCGTATTCGTACTACTTATATCAGTAAACTTCTGAGATTTGAGACTAAATAATCAAATGTCTTCAATCATGAAAAACAAGTTCAACATCAATGATGATCAAATCACATTCAACAAACAATTGCTCTATCACTTCTATCCTGGAGTTCTTATCACTCTTTTTTATGTGCTGTTAAGCAAGCCCCTTGTGATGAACGGATACCCCGGACTGACTGCTCTTCTTGTGGCTGAAATCTTTGTCTTAGCTCCTGTAGGGCTGACTCATTTGTTTTTGAAAGGGAAATCACTCAATGGAAAACTCAGTCTGAAAAATGTCATTTACTATACCAGGAAACTCTCCTGGAAAGAATATCTGATCTGGTCACTCGTTGGATTTGCGGCGTGTTTCATAGTTTACGTGCCCTTCTATCCGGTGGGCCTTTATTTAAAAGAAAATCTGTTTTCCTGGCTCCCACAATGGTACTTCGATCCGGGATTCGGAACGATAGACACAGAACTGATCGCCAAAATGTTTTTGGTCGGCATTTTTATAGATGGCATTGTCGGACCAGTAGTGGAGGAACTATTCTTTCGAGGATATCTCCTTCCCAGAATGGCCTATTTGAAGAATTGGGCACCTGTTCTGAACGGATTGTTTTTCGGCCTTTATCACTTTTGGCAACCTCATAATTACCTTGCCATTACAGCTGTAGGTATTATTTTAAGTTGGGTTGTCTGGAAAAAACAGAATGTATACCTGGGAATCATCATTCACTGCAGCATGAATATTTTGGGAGCTCTGGCAGGCTATTTGGCAGCTACCGGAGGAAACGTGATTCCTCGTTGAAGGGACAGCATTAATCACCAGCCTCCACTGGCTCCACCACCGCCGAAGCCGCCGCCACCAAAGCCGCCTCCGAAGCCACCACCGCCTCCGAAGCCGCCACCACCGAAGCCACCGCCTCTTGAGCGCCCGAAGCCTCCTCCACCGAAGTTTCCACGACCCGCATGACTAAGAATGATGGCATCGAGCAGGGAGAAACCGCCTCTTCTGCCCCTGTTGTTTCCTCCGCCTCTTCGATTTCGATTCGACAGGATGATCATGAAAATGATAAAGATCAATACGATCAGAAAAGCAGGAAACCTTCCACCCGGGCCGTCATCCTGTCTCTCACCCTGGTATTCGCCATTTAAAATTTCAAATATGACATCTGCAGCACGGTCGAGCCCACCGTAAAAATCTCCTTCTTTGAAGGCCGGTGTGATCACATTCTCTATAATACGACGGGACAAGGCGTCAGTAAGCAGATGTTCCACGCCATAACCGGTTCGAATGGTCACCTTCCGGTCGTTCTTTGAGACAAGGATCACAATCCCATTGTCTTTGCCTTCCTGGCCAATGCCCCATTTGTGGGCCAATTCGGTCGCATAAAGAGCTATATCGTTCCCTTCAAGGGAATTTATGGTGATCACAACAATCTGGGTTGAGGTGGTGTCGCTGTAGCGTATGAGCTTCTGCTCGAGTCGCTTCGACTGGCCCTTGTCCATCATGTTGGCGTAATCGTACATGCTGGTCTGAAATTTGGGGGTGTCCGGAAGGTAGTCCTGTGAAAAGACCAGGGAGGTTATACCTAGAAAAAACAACAGGAAAAGCTGCGGATATTTTACCAGTTTGACATGCATTCTAATCAGAAACTTCTTTGTAATATTGAACCGCAATATACCAAAAATAACGCTGAAAGAAGCGGAGAACAGCGAAAGACTGCCAGCATGGGAAAAGTGTTAAAAAATCAAAATCTTTGGATCTTCTTGACCTATGAGGAACTAAAATAAATGCCTAAATTTGATCTGAGCACAAGTTTTAACTTATGAAATACCATCCGATTGACAGCAATCTGTTCGTTCGCAACAGAAAGAAATTTTCAGAGCACATGGTGTCGAATTCCATGGCAATTCTAAACTCCAACGACATTTATCCAATCAGTGCCGACAGCACCATGCCTTTTCAACAACAAAGGGATATCTTTTACCTGTCTGGTGTAGACCAGGAAGAGAGTGTTCTTGTGATTTTCCCGGATTGCCCGAAAGAAAAAAACCGCGAAATCCTGTTCCTGAAGGAAACCGACGAGCGCATCGCAGTTTGGGAAGGAGAAAAATTGACCCGGGAGAAAGCGTTTGAAACCTCGGGGATCAAAACAGTCTACTGGCTCCACGAAATGGAAAAGGTGCTGTTTGAACTGATGACCCAGGCCGAATCTGTTTATGTCAATACCAATGAGCACTACCGCGCAAACGTAGAAACCGAGACACGTGATGCCCGTTTCATCAAATGGCTGAAGGAGAAATACCCGGCTCACGACTACCGAAGGTGCCAACCCATCCTTCAACGCCTTCGCTCCGTTAAGGAACCCGAAGAGATTGAGCTCATCCAAAAAGCCTGTGACATTACCGAAAAGGGATTTAAAAGGGTTCTTGGCTTTGTAAAGCCGGGAGTGATGGAATACGAGATTGAAGCCGAGTACATCCATGAATTCATCCGGAATCGTGCAGATGGTTTCGCCTACACTCCGATCGTAGGCTCGGGCTACAACGCCTGCGTCCTGCACTATATCGAAAACAACCAGGAGTGCAAATCCGGTGACATGATCCTGATGGATGTTGGGGCCAGCTATGGAAACTACGCCAGCGACATGACCCGCTGCATCCCGGTTTCAGGGAAATTCACCGAAAGGCAGAAGGAAATCTACAATGCTGTGCTACGCGTGAAAAACGCGGCCGCAAAAATGCTGGTACCCGGAAACGACTGGGCCGAATATCACGTTGAGGTAGGCAAGTTGATGACCGCAGAGCTGCTGAAACTCAAGCTAATCACACAGGATGAAGTCGACAATGAAGATCCCGACTGGCCGGCCTACAAGAAATACTTCATGCATGGCACTTCCCATCACATGGGTCTGGACACGCATGATTATGGAATCCTCACCGAACCGATGAAGGCCGGAATGGTGTTCACGGTTGAACCCGGCATTTACCTGCCCGATGAAAAACTGGGAATCCGTCTCGAGGACGACTATGTCATCCAGGAAAAAGGAGAGCCTGTCAACCTGATGAAAAACATCCCGATCGAAGTCGATGACATTGAGAAGTGGATGGCGGGAAATTAATTCAGGCCCTTCACATAGACGTTTGCCGCAACAAATGAGATCAAAGCAGGTAGCACCCAACCCAGTCCGTCTTGGGCGAAAGGAATATGGTTTTGAATGCTGACAATCGATGAGTCAGGAAGGAGAAATCCTAAAAAATCCGGTATGCTGAAAACGAAGGCAGTCAGGACCACCGTTCGAAATACCTGAGGGGGAGCCCATTTTCGGGGAATCACATTAAGGACAATCAATGCAATCACTATGGGATAGATAAACATCAGAACCGGCACGGCAACTTTTATGATGTAAGTGACATTCAATTGCCCAACTAGAATCCCGACGAGTGCCCCTGCCACAACCGTTATTCGATAAGCGCGTTCCGAGCCCTTAAAGAGCCCTTTGAAAAAATCTGCGGATCCGACCAGGATCCCAACAGCCGTTGTAAAACAGGCCACCCCAACCAGCATGCTCAAAAACAAGGAGCCGGTTTCACCGAGTGACGTCTCAGCCAACAACCTCAGCAACGCCGTCCTCTCGATAGTGTCGTCTGCAGAGACGCCCATTCTTGATCCGGCATAGATCAAACCTGCATAAATCAAAAACAAACCTGACATGGCCACAAGTCCGGAGCCTGCAATGAGCCTCTTCTTTTCATCAAAACCCACTCCCTTTCCACTATTCTGAATGGTTATGACCAGAACCCCTCCCATGAGCAGACCAGCAAGGGCATCATAGGTCTGGTAGCCCTCGAGGAAACCTGAAACCAGGGCATTCTGGAAATGACCTTGAGTGACTGAGCCTTGATCGAAAAATAGTTTGATTCCGATTATAACAAGCAGTATCAAGCCGATTATCGGGGTCAGATATTTTCCTATCAGGTCCATGACCCGTCCGCGGTTGAGTGAAAAAATAGCGGCAAGGATAAAATATACCGTGCTCGTGACCAGAGGTGAGGAATCAAGAAAAGGGGCCACAGCCATTTCGTGGGTAACTGCGGCCGTCCTGGGGCATGGCAATAAAAGAGCAATAAGATAGATTAAAACGCACAATACAAGGCTGAAACCCCGTGACACCTTGTTGCCAAAATCCAGCATCGTTCCCTGCAAACGCGAATAGGCCATCAAAGCGCCAAGGGGAATGATCGTAGCTGTTAAAAAAAAGCCGAGAGCCGAGAGCCACCAGTCAGGCCCTGATTTCAATCCAAGATAGGGAGGAATAATGAGATTTCCGGCTCCGAAAAAAGCCGCGAACACAGCAAATCCATAAACAAAAATCGTCTTTGTTTGTTTCATATTCCTCCTGGGATTTGCTAAATATACAGTAAATTTGAGTTCACCGGGAGATCCAGTTTCAAAATCCAATGAGTAAAACGAGATACAAGAATCGCAAAGTGCACTACACAAGTTCAGGGAGTGGTCCGGCAGTAGTTCTCCTGCACGGATTTCTTGAAGATCTGACCATGTGGGATGATCTGGAGCCTGAATTCAGCAAAAAGAATTGCGTAGTCCGAATTGACCTGCTGGGGCATGGTTTGACCGAGAGCCAAGGGGAGGTCCACAGTATGGAGGATCAGGCAGAAATGGTAAAGACCGTGATTGAAGAGCTAAAAATAGACAGGTATGCTGTCATCGGACACAGCATGGGAGGTTACATCGCCCTGGCCATGGCCGAATTGTATCCTGGAGATCTGACCGGGCTGGTTCTTATGAATTCAACCTCTCTGCCTGACTCTGAAGAAAAAAAACGCAATCGGGACAGGGCGGTGGAGGCCGTCAAAAACAACCACAAAAGCTTTGTGAGGATAGCCATTCCCGGCTTGTTTGCTCCTGAGAACCGGGACAGGTTGGCAGACAAGGTCAAGGAAGTTACAGAGGTTGCCCTGCGCATACCTCCGGAAGGCATCGTGGCGGCACTTAAAGGGATGAAGATCAGAAAAAACCGATCCGCTATTTTTAAGAACGGAACCTATCCAAAACTCATGATCATTGGGAGACAGGATCCTGCACTTGATATGGAAACCCTTATTGCTCAGACGAAATTTCCCGGGGTGGAAGCTGTGACATTCGACGACGGACACATGAGTCATATTGAGAACCGATATGAGCTTAAGCAGAATCTTCTGCAGTTCCTGGAACGCGTTTCAAATTAGACCCTTCATGCCTGAAAACAACTGCCCCTTGTGCGGATCAAAAGGCCAGTCTTTCTTTTCTAACGAGAAGCATCGCTTTTTCTCCTGTGATGGTTGCCTCGGAATTTTCAGGGCACCTGAACAAGCGCTGAATTTCGAGCAGGAGAAGAACAGGTATTTGTTGCATCAGAAT
>JAUIKV010000178.1 GCA_030430615.1 Bacteroidia bacterium | reverse complement strand
CCCTTCTCGTATTTCTCTCCTTTTCTCTCGACGAGCATTACCACATCCAGATCGGCATTCGAGTAATTGACAACCGTCTGATCGGTGTATTTCTTCTCTTCTCCGTCAATTGCGGCAAAAGTTCCTTTTGCATTGATTACCTGGCCCGCAGGATTCTTGAGCACGATATACGCCTCTTTGTCTCCCGGCTCAGCAATCTCATTTTCGATCAATCTGAATTCCACCTTGATGGCATCGGTTTTCTGAGCCTTGTTGGTTTCCGTGTATTTTCCGTTTGAGCGCATTTTCATTGCTGTAACAGCAACATTCTCAACGTTGATCGCTCCACCGATTTCAACTTTTCTAGCCAGCTCCATGTTTTGAGCAACAAGCGTGTCGTTGTAGCTCGTCTGAATCTCCAACTGACTGTTGATGCTGTCTTTTTCCTCTGTCAGGATATTGTTGGCAAACATAAGCGAGTCCACCTGGTCCAAAAGCCTTTCGTTTGTTTTCTCCAGGCCTGCAAGCTGATTTCTGTATCTTCTCAAAACGTCAGAATTGATTTTCTTCAGATTTTGAACCGAATCCTTCAGCAAGGCTATCTTTTCCTTCTCTATTGTCAGCGAATCCGAGAGGCTCGTATTCTCGGCAATAGCAACATCGTACTTCTCTTCCATAGCCGTGAGGTTTCCAATGATCTGCTCCTTTTCATCCTGGAGGAACTTGATCGCCTCTTTGTGATCATTATTATTGTAGAACGTGTAACCGATCAACGCGAACAGCAGCACGGTTAGTGCAATGATCAGAATTTTGCTGTTTGAAGATTTATTGTTGTCTTCCATAATTCTAGAATTGGGTTTACTTTTGAGATTAATCTTAACTTATTAAACGCAAGATTTCAGAAAAATTGTGCACAAATTTAATTTTTTTTTGACAAGAAAGAAGTGATGGGCTCAATAAGATATGAAAGTTTATTAAAATTAGGTAAACTACATCGATTTGGAGGTGATTTTCTGGGTCTTTTCTACCCCAGATGCTGCATTGAATGCGGACGTCAGCTCCTCCCGGATTCAAAGCTTCTTTGTCACGTCTGCCTGACGGATCTCCCGCGATGCGGTTTCACCGAACAATCCGGAAACCGTGCCGAAGAATTGTTTTACGGAAGAGCTCGAATTGAGGCCGCCACAAGCTATCTCTACTTCAAAAAGCACGGAATTGTCCAGAACCTGATGCACCAATTGAAGTACAAGGGTCGCCAGGACATAGGAAACTGGGTTGGAGAGGCTCTTGCAAGGGAGATGGAGGGGAGTGACAGATTCGAATCGATTGATCTTGTGATCCCTGTCCCTTTACATCCGAAAAAGAGAAGAAATCGAGGCTACAACCAGGTTTCCCGATTCGGCCAGGTGCTTGCCGCCCATTTGGGAGTGCCCTTTAGGGAAGAATCTTTGAAGAGAAGTTTCACCGGAAAGTCACTTACAAGCAAGAACCGGATCGAGAGAAATGAAAGCATGCGCAACGCCTTCTTTATTGCCGATCCCGAAAATTTTCTTGGCATGCATATCCTGCTGGTTGATGACATCATCACCTCGGGAGCCACCCTTGAGGCATGTGCTCATAAGATTCTCAACTTGCCGGGTACCCGTGTAAGTCTTGCAAGCATGGCATTCACCCTATAAAAATTTAGGTTAGGCTAGTCTTTACAAAAAAAAACCGGTTAATTTGTAATCCTAAATCAGAAGGATTTGAGGCTTTTTCTATCATTGATCGCCATACTTGTTCTGTTCAGCTGCGCGCGGAGGGGAAGGCCTGATGGCGGACCCAAGGATTTTGACAAACCCATCATGGTGCGGGCAGAACCTGAGTTTTTGAGTTTGCAGTTCGACGATGACGAGATCAAGATCTATTTCGATGAATTCGTCAAGCTCCAGAACGTTACCTCACAGTTGATCGTATCTCCTCCACTGAAGTATCCTCCGGTGATCAGCCCCCAGGGAACCCCGAGCAAAAGGATCACTATCAAATTGAGCGACACCTTGCAGGAAAATACCACCTATACCTTCAATTTTGGGCAAAGCATCGAGGACAACACGGAGAGAAACGTGCTTGACAATTTCAAATACATAATTTCAACGGGTGATTACATTGATTCGCTGAGGATAGGAGGCCGAATAAGCGACGCTTTTAACCTGGAGATGACTGAAGGCCCGACCGTGATGCTCTTTCCGGTCGACGAGAACTTCAAAGATTCGATTGTTTTCAAAGAAAAACCGACTTACGTGGGAAGCACAGTGGATAGTCTGAGCTGGAGCATCACCAATATCAAGGCCGGAAAATACAGACTGATTGCACTCAACGACCAGAGCAAGAATTACCTGTTCAACCCTTCGGAGGACAAAATCGCTTTTTACAAGGATTTCATTGAGATCCCCGGGGATACGGTATTTGATCTCAGGTTGTTTCGCGAGATCCTTCCCTTCGAGATTGACGGACGGCCGAAAGATGTCAGCAAGGGGCACCTGATCTTCGGGTTCCGGGGTGATCCTTCAAAGACCGAGATCAAACCGCTGGAGGAAACCCCTGATTCTTTTAAATCCTTCCTGTACCAGGATCGGGAAAAGGACACCCTGCACTATTTCATGTCGGGTTTTGACAAGGACAGCATTCGCATGCTCGTAATCAATGGCGAGCGGAAAGACACTGTTCGTGTCACCCTGGACGAGGAAGAGATCGACTCGATGAAGATCGGGTTTTCCCATTATGGACTGATCCACCCCAGGGATACCCTGAAAATACTGAGCAACGTGCCGGTGATGGAAATCGACAGCACAAAGTTCCGTTTTTTGGACAAGGACTCGGTACGGGTTCCTTTCGAATATGAGCTGGCCGAGGAACGCGGAAGGGTGTTTCTATACTTTGAGCAGAAATTCAGGGAAGAATACAGGATGGAGATCGATCCCGGCGGCCTGAAAGATATTTTTGGCATCTCGAATGATTCCATCCGTGTGAAATTCAAAACAGGACGTCCGTCGGACTACTGTTCCGTGTTTCTCTCGCTTAGGAATATCAATCGCTATCCAATTATCGTGGACCTGATCAACGACAGGGGCATGATTGTCGGTAAAGCCTTTGCCTCTGAGCCTCGTGAATTTGAATTCAAGAACCTCGAACCGGCTCGCTTCAAGGTCCGGATCATCTACGACGACAATGAGAATCAAAAGTGGGATACAGGAAGCTTTCTGGATCTGCGTCAGCCCGAAGAGGTCTATTACTTCAAAAATGTCATCGACGCCAAGGCGAATTGGGAGGTGGTCGAGCAACTGATCCTTGAGCCTTGAAAATGCCAGTCGGGTGCTGATTAGATCAAGGGTAATTAGTATCTTTGTTGTTTAGAATGATTATACGTAAGAAATGAGTTTCTCAAAAAAAGATATCTATGAAGCCCTGGAGCATGTGACTGCTCCGGGGGAAGGAAAGAGCCTGATGGAAAGTGGTTCCGTCGGGAATGTGGTTATTTTTGGCAAAGAAGTGATCGTCGATGTCACAATAGGCAATCCTTCGCTTCAGGCCAAAAAGAAGACCGAGGTCGAAATCATGAAAGTAATTCACGATCGAGTCGATGAAAAGATCGATGTCAAGGTGAATGTGAAGGTAGAGGCGCCTAAGCAGGAGCCAATAATCCGTGGCAAGGAGATTCCAGGCATCAAAAACATAATTGCCGTCGCATCTGGAAAAGGAGGCGTAGGGAAATCCACAATCACGGCAAACTTGGCCGTTACCCTGGCAAAAATGGGCTTTGAGGTAGGTGTTTTGGATGCAGACGTCTACGGACCTTCCATGCCCATCATGTTTGATGTGGCGAAAGAAAGACCTCTTTCTGTTCAGGTTGAAGGACGCTCAAAGATGAACCCTATAGAGAATTACGGGGTCAAGTTGTTGTCCCTTGGTTTTTTCACCGATCCGAACCAGGCTGTTATCTGGCGTGGCGCTATGGCTTCCAAGGCATTGAATCAAATGATCTTTGACGCGAATTGGGGTGAGCTGGATTTCTTGTTGGTGGATCTTCCTCCGGGTACAGGTGACATTCATCTGTCGATGGTACAGGCGGTTCCGATTACGGGTGCGGTAATTGTCAGCACTCCACAGAATATCGCTTTGGCTGATGCCAGAAGGGGAGTTGCCATGTTCGAGCAGGAGAATATCAAAGTGCCTGTTTTGGGGATAATAGAAAACATGAGTTATTTCACTCCCGCGGAGTTGCCGGAAAACAAATATTACATTTTTGGCCGGGATGGGGCCAAATTCCTTGCTGAGGATCTTGGAACCGAGCTATTGGGTGAGATACCGCTCGTCCAGAGTATCCGGGAAGCCGGTGATGTTGGGCGTCCTGTCGCAATGCAGGAAGACGGGCCGCTTCAGTCGGCGTTCAATGAAGCTGCAAAAAAAATGTTGACCCAGCTCGTAAAGCGCAACGAGAGTTTGCCGCCAACAGAAATCGTGAGGATCACTACGATGTCAGGATGTGGAGCGAAATAACAAATAGAAATCATGACAGACACCGAATTGCTTGAAAACATAGAAAAGGCATTGGCCGAGATACGGCCCTATCTGATGACCGATGGTGGCGACATCTCTCTTGTCTCCTATGACGAGGACGTTGTTGAAGTCAAATTCCACGGTGCATGCACGGGTTGTTCCGTGAACCAGATGACTTTGAAAAACGGGGTGGAGGCCACGATAAAAAAATACGCGCCCCAGGTGCAAAAAGTTGTAGAGGTCAAGTAGTTTGTTCGGCCTCATACCACTCAAATTCTTAAAGATTATTAGTTATATTTGCTAATATCGAAAGAGCAAGTATGATTTAGAAGGCATTTTTGCTGATTTTCTATTTCTAAGTTGTTTGTAGCTTTAAAATCTCAGTCTATGCCAAGATATCACACCCTGGGTCACATTCCGCCTAAGAGACACACTGTATTCAAAGATTCCAAAGGCAATTTTTACTATGAGGAGCTTTTTGGAACCATAGGTTTTGACGGTATGTCAACCCTGATGTACCATA
Source organism: Bacteroidia bacterium (assembly GCA_030430615.1). Lineage (GTDB taxonomy): Bacteria > Bacteroidota > Bacteroidia > Flavobacteriales > Flavobacteriaceae > Lutimonas. Next base: position 602 of record JAUIKV010000178.1, on the reverse strand, counting down.
CACAACGCCCGACCCGCGTAAAAGAGCTTCTTGAATCGATCAACGTCAAACCTGAGATAGCCGTTGAGGCCAATATGAAATCGCTGAGCCTGAGAGGGTTTGATGTGAAACCTGCCGAGGATTACCTTGAGAGCCGGGTCCCTGTATTGGTGAACAGCGATTGTGTGATCAGTTTGGCGGCACCCGAGGAGTCGCTCAGGAACTATTTTTATAAAAACACCGACGCAGACGAGGTGATCTTCATCCACAGGGGTAAGGGTAGACTTCGGACCATGCTCGGAAGCATTGATTTCGAATACGGAGACTATCTGGTTGTTCCCAGGGGGACCATCTATCAGATCGATTTTGAATCCAAAGACAACCGTTTGTTCATCGTAGAATCCACGAGCCCGGTTTATACGCCTAAAAGATACAGGAACTGGTTTGGGCAACACCTGGAGCACTCTCCCTATTGTGAACGAGACATGCATCCACCGAACAAATTGGAGACCTTCAACGAAGAAGGTGACTTTTTGATGAAAGTGAAAAAACAGAGCACGATCCATCAATACGTATACGCAAGTCATCCTTTCAGCGTGGTCGGATGGGACGGATACAATTAC
>JAUIKV010000177.1 GCA_030430615.1 Bacteroidia bacterium | reverse complement strand
TATTTTCTTTTATTTGGCAGGAGTCGTCTTAACGGGAAAGTCAATTGCAATTTATTCGGCTCAACATGGAAGAAACCTGCCCAAAGATTTTTTTGGCCAGCTTTTGCTAATCGCTGCAATCTACCCAGCGGCTCTCATTGTCATCCCCAGTCTTTTGAGAGAAGGGAGCATGTTTTTTTTCTTTGGTTTAACTACGTATCTCATGATTCTTATCCGGTTCTCAAATGGCAAGTATCGTCGGGTAAAAATCATTCTTTTTCTTGTGTCACTTTTTGCGCTGACTTTGATCCGCCCTATCGGTGGCGTCAGTTATATTCTTGCTGTTCTCAGCATTCATTTCCTCGATATCTGGAAAAGGAACAAGCTCAATGCGATCCTGAAAACAATAATCCCGGCGGCACTTGGCTTGTGGTTCATCAACAAAATTGCGGATGCCTTTTACAATATGCAGTTCAGCCCAGACTGGCTGGGCCGTTATCGAGCATCGCATGCCGAGCTTTTTCAGACACAAGCATATGGCACTGACCTGCCCTGGGAAGGAATGATCAATGTGTTAAAAAGTTCCTTTCTATTGTTTTTTCAATACGTATTTGCGCCCCTTCCATTGATTATAGGGTCAGAAGCCATGTCTGAAAAGACGATTCCGTTGATTGATGCGGTTTTTCTTCTTCTGTGTCTGATTCCATTGCTTTATCTCATGAAGGAAAAGCTGTACAGAAGAGTATTTGTCTTTGCCTTTGTTCTGCTGTTTGTCTCTGCTCTCTTCGAGACAAATATCAATGGATCTTATCGGCACAGGATGAATGGAATCGTCCTGCTCTTGCCCCTGGTGGTCATCGGTTTAAATAAACTTTTGGTGGATCTGATCCGGTTCGCCCTTAACACAAGCAAAGATGCAAACAATGTCAGGGAAGCTTGAAGTCTTGATCGCTGCACAGAACATTCGCGGCATGGATCAGCTGCCCAAAGTGGCAGAACAACTCTTGTCTGAAGGCAGTGCAGCCCTGATTATCAATCAAACCAACAGTGAGCCCGATTTCGAGAGTCCTTCACAAAACCTGAGGATATTTCACTATAATGAAACCGGAATCTGCCGAAGTCGAAACAGGGCGTTGCAGCAGGCCCAAGCCAGCTTTCTTTTAATAACGGATGATGACGTTGAATTGCTCGATGGGTTTTCTGAAACAATTGTAGAAGCCTTTGAAAATAACCCGGAGGCGGACATTATCACCTTCCAATGCCTCAATGAGCATGGAGAGAAAAGAAAGAATTATTCGGATGATTCCTTCTGGCACAACATGAGAACCCTGATGAGGGTCTCCTCCGTCGAAATCGCGCTCCGAAGAGATTGCATTACACGAAAATCCCTTTTATTTGATGCCAGATTTGGAGTGGGAAGCCTTATTCCCACAGGTGGCGAGACTGTTTTTCTATGTGATGCCCACAAACTGGGATTCAAAATACTTTATCTCCCTTTTCCAATCGTTAAGCATCCTGATGCATCTTCAGGCAGGGTCCTCTATCAGAATCCTGCTTTGATAAAGGCCAAGGGAGCTATGTTTAGCCGAATTTTCGGGAGGAAGGCATACGGAGTATGTATTCTTTTTGCCTTGAAAAAGAGAAAAGAAACAGGATACTCCCTTATAAAGAACATCCAACTCATGTATGCGGGTATAAACGAATTTAAAGATCTTGACCATGGAAAATGATCTTGTATCCGTCATAATGCCAATCTTCAATGCAGAGTCGCATGTCGCTGAAGCCATAAACTCTGTTCTGCACCAAAGCCATGAGAATCTGGAGCTTATCGCGGTGGATGACGCTTCAACTGACAGTTCGTTCAAAATAATAAAAGATATCAGGGATGACCGGCTCAAATGCATCCGGCTCGAAAAAAACGGGGGCGCCGGAAAGGCGAGGAATGAAGGAATTCGCCTGGCAAAAGGCAGGTTTATTGCCTTTATCGATGCAGATGACATCTGGCTAAAGGAAAAGCTCCATGCTCAGATTCGGTCAATGCGGGAAATGAATGTTGCGCTTTCCTATACCGATTACTACCTCATGAATGAAGAATCAAAATTAACTCATCGCGTTTCGAGCCTGCCATCGGTAAACTACCAGACCATGAAAAGAAATAATTACATCGGTTGCCTCACCGCTATGTACGATTGTGAAATTCTGGGTAAGATGTACATGCCCGAAAGAAGAAAAAGACAGGATTGGGCACTTTGGCTGAAAATCTTGAGAAGAACCGATCGAGCCACAGGGCTCCAAATTCCATTGGCAGCATACCGGAAAACAGAAAACTCACTGAGTCGAAACAAGTTGAGCCTGATGCGCGAGAATTATAAATTTTACAGAGAAGTCCTGGGAAACAACTACCTGGTCTCGGGCATCTGTTTTGCCAGATTCCTTTGTGCGTATTCCTGGTTTAAAATGACCTCAGTCAAGTCGATTGATTAACCTATATTTGTGACATATTAAAGATCAGATGTAGAGCCAAATGCCTGAAAAAGTAGTTTCATTTCACGCGAGCCGAAAAGATGCCCTCAAGGATTATCGCGTTTTCGAACGAAAACTACTTCTGGCCGCAGTGGATCTGCTCATTCTACTCCTCGCTTTTTATGCAACTTTCACTCTGAGTTCAGGCGTAACTGATGAAATTGGCTTCTTCAATGGAATCGGCAGAGAGTTGATCTTTGGCCTTGTAATGTTCTTCTCCCTGGGATTGGTCTTTAACATTTATGAGCTCGAATACGTCAACAAAACCCGTAAGGTTCTCCCATTGATGACCTTCATAAGCGGAGTGACCTGGGTCCTGACCCTTTTGACGGCAATTCTCATGGATTCTGAAATATCCGTAGAGTATTTCCTGTTGCTGGGATTTTTAACTGTGTTCCCCTTGGCAATCTGGAGAATCGTTTTTGCGACCTGGATCCACACTTTTATTTACGCGCAGAATGTTATTCTTATTGGGTCTGAAGCGTTGGACGACAAGGAAATGAAAAGGATTCAAACTTCAATTGAAGGAAGAGACTACGATCACGGTTTTCGTGTGCTTCGATCTTATCGTTTGTCGAGGGATTTGAAAAAGGAAGAATTGGTTAAGACCTTGAAAAGAGTTTGCGATCAGGGTGTGATTGATTATTTGGTCATTGTCGAAACTGAGAGAGGATTGGTTTCCCGAAAGTTGAACGGAGAACTCGTTAACCTGATGAGCTCTGGGGTCAAAGTCAAGAGCTACCCACAAATGTATGAGGAAATAAAGGAGGCGCTGCCAATTGGATTCACTGAGACTGGTTTTTATTCCATGATTCCGGATGCAAGAATCCCGGCAAATCATACCTATGAGTTCTGGCATGAGTCCATGAACGTGATATCATCGCTTTTCGGCGTGGTTTTGTTCGTAATCGTTGCTCCCTTGCTCTTGCTCCTCAACCCCTTTTTTAACAGAGGCCCTCTTTTCTATGTGCAGAAGCGGGTAGGAAAAAACGGAAAAGAATTCAACTTGATCAAGTTCAGATCGATGGTGGAGAATGCAGAAAAGAATGGGGCACGAATGTCAGTCAAAGATGACGAACGGGTAACGCCGCTGGGCAAACTTCTGCGAAGGTCAAGAATAGATGAATTACCTCAATTCTTGAGCGTCCTCAAGGGAGAGATGAATTTGATCGGACCAAGACCCGAACGAAAGTATTTTATCGATCAGTGGAGGCATCTGCTTCCTCAATTTGAATCCAGGCATTTGATCAAGCCGGGTATAACAGGTTGGGCCCAAGTCAAATATCCATATGGAGAAAACGTCGAAGACAGCGCTAGAAAATTGGAATACGATTTGTATTATATAAAAAACAGGTCGATCATACTCGATATTCGAATCATATACAAAACCATATATACCATGATTGTTTCCAAGGGCCAGTAGATCTCTTGAGGAACAACAATAAAGATGAATAAATGAACAAGGCATATGTCATAGCAGCCAGTGCATCCATTCCACGGGTTTGCCGGTGGATGGACTTTTCTGTGCCTGAATTTGAAGGCATTCTTTTGTTTTTCGTAGGCAAGCGATTCGTAGACCTGTTTCTCGCTATCACTTTCATCATCGGCTTTCTGCCATTTTATCTCCTTTTGGCAGTTTTAACACTTGCCAGCTCCCGCGGACCCGCCATATACAAGCAGCAAAGAGTGGGAAGAAACGGGAAGGTCTTCACGATGTACAAATTCAGGAGCATGAAACCCGGGGCTGAAGGCAAAGTTCCTCAGCTAGCCGTTCCAGATGACCCGAGAATCACCAAGTGGGGCCGGTTCATGAGACGCTACAAACTGGATGAGACACCCCAATTCTTCAACGTGCTTGAGGGCTCGATGTCGATTGTTGGCCCCAGGCCCGAAAGAGCCTATTTCAAATACAAACTTGCGCAGGTTTACCCTCGTCTCGAAGATTTCAATGCTGTAAAGCCAGGAATCACCTCCCTGGGACAGATCAAATTCGGGTACGCAAGTGATCTGAGTCAAATGCATAATCGAGCTCGTTTTGACGCGCTTTACCTGAAAAATCTCTCTCTGAGTACGGATTTGAAGATCATTGCTCTGACCATTGTTCATGTGCTCCAGGGAAAAGGGTCACTCAGTACGACAGGCAAATGAGCTTCAGGCACAAGCATCCTTATCCACCCTTTATCCCGGAGAATTGCAAAAAACTGATCGTAGGGACCATTCCACCACCGCGATTCTCGACAGGAGAAATTGATGACAGCGATGTGGATTTTTGCTACGGAAGTCGGTTTGGCCTCTTGTGGCCCATCCTGGGGCAAATATTCGATTTCCGACTTGACTATGAGAATACAAGCAGAGCCATCGAGCAGAGAAAACAGCTGTTGGTAAAAAATCGAATAGGAATCTGCGATATGGTAGAATCCTGCACACGTGAGCGAATGGAAGCCTCTGACCTGGGAATGAAAGATATAAGACTTCGCAATCTCAAAGGAATTCTTGAAAAGCACCATGAGGTGGAAATGCTCCTGTTCATGGGTGGGAATTCGAAAAACGGTCCTGAATACCTGTTTAAAAGACACACCACAGAAAATGAATTGAAGGTGATCCTGAAAAGATGCGAAAGCCCAAGAATCAACGAATTGCATCTTTCCAACAGAAAAATCAGTTGCATCTCATTGATCTCACCGTCGAGCGCAGCAAACAGGGCCATAGGTGGGCATCCCTTGTATAAAGCCAGGCGAAAGGCAGAAAAAAACTACACCACTCTTGATTTCAGAAGGGAACAGTATCAACCCTTTTTTGTAAATTAACAGGGTTTAAAACCTATTTCGAATGACTCGTTTACAAAAAGTAACGCTTGGTCTTCTGTTCGGATATGTCATCTGGGAAATTGCCGTGCGTGTTTGGATGAGCCAGTTGCCACCAAGCGATCCTGTGATACGAGCAGACCTGATTTTCATATACCCAATGCTCTTGGTTTTCATTTTGTTGTCTCTTTGGCAATATGTACGTAGTAAAAAAAACCTTCAATGAATTAAAATAAAAGTAATGATGAACCGAACCTTCCCCAAATTGTTGGCAATTCTATTCGTTTTCATTCTGTTTCAATTTTCTTGTAAACAAGAAGAGAAAAAGAATTCTGATACAAATGAGGCAAACACGCCCGAAGCAGTTGTTCCCGAAGCAGGCGGGGCAGTAGAATCGATAAGTTCAACGGAGACCCAGGTT
>JAUIKV010000176.1 GCA_030430615.1 Bacteroidia bacterium | reverse complement strand
AGACATCGGCATGGAGAAAATGAAATTGTTGAAGTCTTACACGACCAAACAGGGTAACATGACTCCTTTGCAGGCCCAGGAGATGTTGGCGAAAGCTGCAGATCTCAGAAGTGCCGAAGACAAGCTAATCATGAATTTCACCAAGCGCATCGAGAAGATTTCAAATCCGTTTGTCGCTGTTCAGTTTTACCAGATTGAACATTATATTTCTGACGGAATAAGGTTTTCGATCTTGAACAGTGTTGATTTCATTCAGGATTAATACTAAAAGTGCATTATTTTGAAGAGATCCTTAGTTACTGCTAGCTTAAGGCGGTTGGCTGTGACGTTTTGCTTAGTTCTCGTTCTGCTTTTTTCATTGGATACCCAGGCTCAAAAGTTTGAGATAACACCTCAGTATGGTTACCAGGTCGGAGCTAAATGGAACTACTACGGAGGCTATGTAAAACTGAAATCCTCTGACCAATATGGACTAACAGCCAATATCAGCCTGTCGGACAATCTACAGGGTGAATTCTCCTGGGCTCAGCAAAACACTTCGGTATCTGTTAAGGACATTATTTTCTACCCTGTTGAAGAAGAGGTGACTGAAGCTAAAGTCGATCATTTTCAACTCGGCATTATTCATATGTTTGGGTATAGTGATGCACGACCATTTGTTGGGATGTCTGCCGGGTGGTCCACATTCAGTCCCGATGAACCAGAGTATAATACGACCACGAGTTTCTCTTTCGGTTTCACAGGAGGATTGAAATACTTCTTTTCCGATCACGTCGGAATTAGGCTTCAAGGTCAATTGCTCTTCCCTGTTCAATGGGGAGGCGTTTACCTGGGCACAGGCGGTGGAGGCGTTTATACGGGCGGAAGCATATTGCAATTGAATTTTTCAGGTGGGCTCATCGTAGCCATCTAAGCAATATTTATTAACAATAACAATATATTAACAACAACCCCCTAATTTTATGAGAAAATTGAATCTTTTATCACTTCTGGGATTGACTCTGCTGATGATCAGTAGCGTTTCCGCCCAGAAGAAACCGAACATCCTGGTGATCTGGGGTGATGACATCGGGATGTGGAACATCAGTCACAACAACCGTGGAATGATGGGATACCAAACTCCTAATATTGATAGGATTGCAAAGGAAGGTTTATCCTTCACAGACTACTATGGCCAACAGAGTTGCACCGCGGGTCGTGCGGCTTTTTTGGGTGGTAACGTGCCTGTTCGAACGGGAATGACGAAAGTTGGTATGCCCGGTGCCAAGGAAGGATGGCAAATGACGGACGTCACGATTGCCACCGTTATGAAGAGCTTGGGTTATACCACGGGTCAGTTCGGAAAGAACCACGAAGGAGATCGCGATGAACACTTGCCTACTATGCATGGATTTGACGAGTTCTTTGGGAACCTGTATCACCTCAACGCAGAAGAGGAGCCGGAAAACGAGGATTACCCGGCTGATTTGGTCTTGAGAAACGGAAAGACTTTCAAGGAAGTCTATGGCCCCAGAGGTGTCATTCACAGCTGGGCAGATGGCAAAGGAGGTCAAAAAATAGAAGACACCGGACCGCTGACTAAGAAGCGCATGGAATCGATAGATGATGAGACTGTAGCTGCAGCCAAAGAGTTTATCAAGAAGCAAGTTGATGACGGTAAGCCTTTCTTCACCTGGTGGAACGGTACGCGCATGCATTTCAGAACTCACGTCAAAGAAGAGCGTCGTCACAAAGGAAATGACGAGTACACAGACGGGATGATCGAACACGACATGCATGTCGGGCAATTGCTTGATTATCTTGATGAATTGGGTATTGCTGATAATACGATCGTATTCTACTCCACAGACAATGGCCCTCATTTCAACACCTGGCCGGATGCAGCGACGACCGTTTTCCACGGCGAAAAGAACAGTAGCTGGGAAGGAGCATTCCGCGTCCCTGCTTTTATTCGATGGCCTGGGAAATTTGAAGCGGGCAAAGCCCTGAACGGCATAGTATCGCATGAAGATTGGCTGCCTACTTTCGCAGCTATTGGCGGAAACCCAGATATCGCGGAGCAGCTGAAGAAGGGAGCGTCACTGAATGGAAGATCATACAAGAATTTCATCGATGGTGTGAATCAGTTGGAGTACCTGTCTGGCAAAGTTGACGAATCACCTCGCAAGGGCTTTATTTATGTTGATGACGGGGGGCAGATTGCTGCATTGAGATACCAGGATTGGAAGGCGATGTTTTTGGAAAACAGGGCGAGTCAGTTACAGATTTGGTTAGAGCCGTTTGTTGAATTGAGAGCGCCTTATCTGACAAACCTGCGACGGGATCCGTTTGAAAAAGCGCTTCACGGCTCGAACACCTACTACGACTGGTACATAGACAGGGCCTACATTCTCATTGCTATGCAGGGATATGCCTTTAACTTTTTAAGCACATTCAAGGACTACCCACCGAGTCAAACGGCGGGAGACTGGAGTCTGAGTAAAACCCAGAAACAAATTGAAGAAATGATCATGAAAAGTCAATAAGACCAATGTCACTCTTCAAAATTCCTTTTAAAATATTTTTCTAATTGATAAATGTCCTTCTTCTTTCTTAGAAGAAGGACATTTTGTTCTTTCTGGATAAAATAAACGCCACTATGATCAAAATGCTAAAATATCTCAGCTTGCTTTTTGTTGTTTTCAGCATGTTGCATTCATGCAAACAAAAAGCCACAAATGATTCTTCACCATCAATTGAGCCGTCTTCTCGGTATGAGTCTGAACCTTTGCCTTCCTGGAATGAAGGAGAAACGAAACAAGCCATAGTCAATTATGTCCAATCTGTAACCGAGACTGGTTCGGCCGACTTTATTCCCGTATCAGACCGAATCGCGACCTTTGACAATGACGGGACTTTATGGTCAGAGCAACCTGCCTATTTTCAGCTGTTTTTTGCCCTGGATCGAATCAAGGAAATGGCTCCGGATCATCCAGAGTGGAAGGATGAAGAACCTTTCCGTTCCGTTCTAGACAATGATTTGGAAGGCCTCTCAAAACAGGGACTTGAAGGTTTGATGAAAGTGGTCATGGTTTCGCATGGCGGAATGAAATCTGAAGAATTCAAGACACAGGTCAGGGAATGGGCATCCACAGCAATGCATCCGACAAAGAAGAAACTTTACAAGGACCTGATTTATCAGCCTATGCTGGAGCTCCTCGATTATCTAAAACAGAATGATTTCAAGGTGTACATCGTTTCAGGTGGAGGAACGGACTTCATGCGGGCCTTTGTAACGGAAATCTATGGAATACCTACCGAACGCATTATCGGTAGCCGGATTTCAACAGAATTCAAAATTGAGAATGGAAAACCAGGCATCTATAGATTGCCTGAGCTCGAGTTTATAGATGACAAAGAAGGGAAACCCTTGAATATTGAGAAGATCATCGGCATTAAACCTGTATTTGCAGCGGGTAACTCAGACGGAGACCTGGCTATGCTCCAGTGGACAGCGTCCAATTCGTATAAGAACTTCGAGCTTTACGTACATCACACCGATAGCATTCGCGAATGGGCCTATGACCGGGAATCTCATATTGGAAAACTCGACAAAGGTTTGGATGAAGCGGCACAAAAAGGCTGGACAGTGATTGACATGCCCAAAGACTGGAAAGTGATTTATCCGTTTGAACTGGGCAATTAAACACGAGTTTAAAACGCCTTAATAATTCCAAAATAGTAGTCCTGGTTGTCATTCAAACGCATCGCTGAGTCTTTAAACGATTCATTCAATCGTGAAAGCCAGCCTTTCTGTGGGCGCCGTCACAATAAGGTTTGTTGGATGAAGCACCGCAGCGACAGAAAGCAGTCGTCTTGTCTTTCAATTCTTCCTCACCAGAAGGAAGTGTTACCATTAACTGGCCTTTGATTAAAATGGGTCCGTCTTTCAGGATCTCAATCTGTATAGATTCTATATTAGACGCTGAGCCGTTATCGTCGAACTCATAGGTCAAAGCACCACTCGGACACTTGTCTATCTGAGCTTTGAGCTGTTCAACTGAGCCATTCTCAGGCTTGATCCAGGGCTTGGCCTCAGGGTCATATACTTCAGGAAGCATTTTCACACATACCCCGGAGTGTATGCATTTTGCAGGTTCCCAAACGACTGTAAGTTCATCCTTCTTGTATTTTTTGACAATGCTTTTTTTCATAATGTTTTGAGATTTACTTTCTGCGACATCCTTTTTGTGCTTCTTTCGAAGCTATTAAAGATACCAATATTTTAGTACTTTTGGCCTGCTTCGGCATGGCTCATTTGAGCCTGAGTCTCTCTACCGGCTAATTGGAAATGAATAAATCAACGCTTTTTTTCCTTCTTAGCCTGGCGATAAAATTGGTTTATGGCCAGGAAGAAACTCCAGATATTACTGTCAATAGCCAGTTCTGGACTGACTTTAATGGACGCAAAGAGTTCAGTGAAACCAAGTCGGCAAGCGGTTTTGTGGGCTATCGAACGATCAATCCGCACGCCTATGACAAATTCGTTGCCTATGGCTCGTATGATATTCTCCATACGAAGAGTCCTGAATTCATGAAATTAAAAAAGCCCCTGATCAATTCATTTCATCTGGGCAGTGGTCTGTACTACACAGACAATAAAAATGACGATAATCTTTTTGAGTTCAGGCTCTCGCAGGGTTTGAAATTCTACATCCCTTCAATCAAACAACTTCCTTTGATGAGTTTTGTTCGAATTGAAGAGCGATTTCAAAAGACTTTTGACGGATCATCCTGGAACGCATCGATGCGATTTCGTTACAAGGTGTCGACAGTTATCGAGTGGAAAAAAAGATTGTTTTCTTTTAACAAGGGGATGTACATCCCGATCAATGTGGAGTTTTTCTACAGCTTCAAAGAGGCAGATCGAGATAATGATGTGATACGGATTTCGCCGGGTGTGGGTTACAAATTCTCCGATGAGTGGAAAGCTGAATTTTATGTGTCCTATCATTATACGCGGAATGCCACGGAAACCCAGGATGGTTCAAATGACTTCGTTTTTAGGCTGAGAATCTACAAAGCAAACAAGGTCAAGAAGCCACCCAAGATAAACACTAAAGAAGAGGATGTGAAGGAGTTGATCGAATAGTTCAACTGTTCAACTGCTGCATGATTTTACCAGAGGCCTCATATTTTCCCTGTTCTTTCAAAACAAGTGCGAGAAGATACTGAAAATCCCGATTTGCTGGCTCCAGTGCCAATGCGCGCCTGATGTAACGTTCAGCTTCTTTGTGCAACTTATTCTGATAGTAGTAGGTGGCTAAATTGTACATGGACCTGCTGTCATTCGGATTGAGCTCGACTGCCATTTGCAGATCTTCCACGGCAATTTCAGCATTTCCCAGTTCAAAATTCAAAAGCCCTCTGAGGTAATATGGCCTCCCCTCGTCAGGATCTAAATCGATCCAGGTATTCAGGGTCTCAAGTGCCCTGTCAGGCATTGAATTGAGACTGTATGCCGTTGCAAGGTTCGAATATACCGGAAACAGCAGACTGTCCTTCTTCAGGGCCATTTGATATTGGTCTATGGCCGAACTGAGATCTCCCGTTTGCATAAAGTAGTCTCCCAGCTGCAACCTGCCAGATGAGAAGTCTGAGTTTCCGTAGAGCATGTCTTCCAGTTCCTGTTTTGCGTTGCCCAGAGCCAGGCGATCGCCTTCACTCCATCCGGACCCGTCAAAATCAGTTAGCAACTGTGCCGAACCGATGCGAACAAGCCTGCTTGGGTCTTTC
>JAUIKV010000175.1 GCA_030430615.1 Bacteroidia bacterium | reverse complement strand
ACAGATTCGAGGATTTCAGTTGCGCATGCCTTTGGACCTTCAGTTTGTCTTCACGGCAAACCCCGAAGACTACACCAATCGGGGCAGTATCGTCACACCCCTCAAGGACAGGATCGGTTCGCAAATTCTCACGCATTACCCGAAGAGCCTGGAGATCGCCAAAAGGATCACAGCGCAGGAAGCCCGTCTTCAAGAGGATCGGGTATGCGAGATCCACATTCCTGAAATAGCCAAGGACCTGGTTGAACAGATCGGATTTGAGGCCCGGGAAAATGAATACGTAGACAGCAAAAGTGGCATTAGTGCGCGCATGGGAATAACCTCATTCGAAAACCTTTTGAGCACTGCAGAGCACCGGGCTATCGCCATGGGCTCGGGAAGCACCTCGATTCGATTCTCCGACATTCTGGGAATGATTCCGTCAATAACCGGAAAAGTAGAACTCGTTTATGAGGGAGAGCAGGAGGGAGCCGCTTATGTTGCGGAGCGCCTTATCGGTTCAGCTGCCAAAAGCCTGTTCGATGAGTATTTTCCGACGATTAAGAAGCTAAAACACGAACAGGACAAAGATCCTTATGATGGCGTTCTTCAATGGTTCTTCGAACAGAGCTCTTTTGAATTGATGGACAATGGTACAGAAGAGGAGTACATCCAGGCCCTTAATCAGATTGAACCCCTGGCTCATTTAATTAGGGATTACATGCCGGATTTACCACCAAGTGACCTGCCTTTTGTTCAGGAGCTCGTGCTTTGGGCCCTGGCCGAGTACAAAAAATTGAACCGCAAAAGAATTGACACAGGATTTGAATTCAAGGACAGTTACGGGGCCTATCTATCGAATCTTTAAAAGACCCCAGTTTGGTGGCCGGCCCGGCCAGGAAGATGTCGAGAGATATTCGCTTTCGCCGCAGTGGAAGAATGGTGTATTTCTCAACCAGACGAAGACCACCATGGATGTGAGTTTGTCTTCCATGCCAGGCCTGCTGAAAGAATTTCTAACAGGACGGAAAAAACGACAACCTCCAAGGCCCTTGAAAATAGAAAGTCTCGACCTGGAACGATTCGAAGATAAATCCGACAAATTCGTCTGGTACGGTCATTCGACAGTGTTGTTCAGGATATCAGGCAAAAATATACTGATCGACCCAATGTTTGGACCAGACGCTTCACCCGTTGGGCCGTTCAGAACACGTCGGTTTTCTGAGAACAGCCTGAATTTGATCGATGATCTTCCCAAATTGGACCTGGTCTTGCTCACCCATGACCACTACGATCACCTGGACTACGAAAGCATCCTGAAACTAAAAGACAAAACTGAGGCGTTCTGGGTTGCCCTTGGAACCAGGCGTCACCTTGAAAAATGGGGTGTATCTAAAAAGAAGATCACAGAGTTTGACTGGTGGGACGAGAGCCAATTGGGAACACTTCGGCTCATTTTCACTCCGTCCAGGCATTTTTCAGGGAGGGGACTCTTTGACAGGGCCAAATCGCTTTGGGGAGGTTGGGTAATCCTGACAGATAAGCACAAAATTTATTGGAGCGGAGACGGAGGCTACGACACCCATTTCAAAGAGATCGGCAAGAAATATGGACCATTCGACTGGGGATTCATGGAATGTGGTCAGTACAATGAGAAATGGCATCAAATCCACATGTACCCTGAAGAAGCTGTGTTAGCGAGCCATGAGGCACAGGTTAAAACCGCGATTCCCGTGCATTGGGGTGCTTTCTCGCTCGCACTTCACGACTGGAAAGATCCGATTGAGCGATTCAGCAGAGAAGCTTCAGCGCAAAAGCTAATAGGATGCTACCCTCGCTTAGGACAAATCGTAACCTCTCAAGACAAACCTTCAGACGACTGGTGGTATTATGAGGACACCCCTAAATAACCCAACGTATTGAACAAGCGGGCCTTCGAATTAAAATACTTGTTCTCAATCTCATTGGCTTTGAGCTTCGCCTCGATAAGCTTGGATTCTCGGGAATTGATAAGAAACAGCAGGCTCTCTCCCAAAAAGAACTTTCTCTCTTCGGCTCTGAGCAAGGTCTCATAGTCTCTTACCATGTCTTCGGTGATTGCATTCTGCAGCAGATAGGATTCCATTTCCTGGGAAATGGCATCTATTTTGTTTCGCAGATTCACACGCGTGGCGGCAATTTCAAATTCAGCGGATTGCACCTTGGCTTTGGCCAGTTTCAAATCTCCTCTTTCTTTTCTGAGAAACAAGGGAAAATTCACATTCAAACCGGCCATATAATTCGAGGTGTTATACGAATCGATGTAACCGGGCGTCTCTGAATACAGGTTGTACTCCAGGTCAATCCTAGGCAATAGATTGTTCGCCCTCAAGCGCTTCTCCACCATGAGCCCTTCGTACTTGTAACCGAGCGATCTCAGCTTGGGGTGATCCTCCAGGTCGAGCATCTCCAAATTGATCCCTGAGGTATTCAGGGCCTCATCGATGCCGACCAGGGTATTGGTGTCGGGAATCACATTGTCCTGCAATTCGACGGGCGTGTTGTCGTCCAGCCATAAGAAGGTAGCGAGCTCCAATGATGCCTTGACATGGGTCATGCGTGCATTTTCATAGGCCAGCTTCCGGGTTTGGACAATGATACCCGCTTCCAGCGTGTCTATCGCCGGGAATTCACCTGCTTCGTGGCTTTTTTTGATTCCCTCGAGCCTGAATTCAGCATTGTAGAGAAAAGAATCGTATACCTCCCTGTCATTGTAGGTTTTCAGCCAATTGAAATAGGTTTGAGCGGCCTCAAACAAAATGTCGTTGACCATCAACTGACGATCAGCCTCAACCTGCTTATTGAACAGGCGGGCCTGCTTCAACATCGCCATTCGTCGATTGGTCAAAAGACCCTGCGCCAGGGAGACAGATACTCCAACGCTGTAAAGCCCGTCCTCGGGCACCGTGCTTTCGGGGTTCAGAAATGCACCCGAATTCTCCTCATACTTGGCCCTGAACTCCACGCCATACCAGGTGGGAATCTTAAAGGCCGCATTGAGCTTGTCGTAATATTCAGTACTCTTGAACTCCTTGCGGTCCATGTCGACCTCGAGCTTCGGGTCAAAAGCACCTCGCGCCTTCAAAAGCTTGGCCTCTCCCTCATTGATGACAAGGTTCGCCTGCTTGACAACCGGGTGAAAGCTCTTCACGTAACCAAGGTATTCAGACAGACTGAGCGTTTCCGGGTTCAGCGTCTGGTTCGTCGGCTGGTTCGGCTCCTGGGCCCGTATGATTGAGCCCAACAATAAGATTGTGATTAGTATTAACCGTTTCATTTCTGCGCTTTTTCTCCTTTGTTCACCGCTGTTTCAGGCTGATAATAGTTTGTTGGAAAACCATTGAGCTGACGCCAGAGCTCGTACCAGATGGGAACGTCCTCCAAAAGTGCCATAGTTCGCGCACCCGAACCCACCCGTATAGCCTCAGGCCAATCGTGATCCTCAGGATCAGGCGCCAGCAGAACCCTGTATTTGCCATTGTCGCTGATGAAGTTCTCCACGGCAACGATGCGGGCACCATAGGTTCCATAAGACACGTTGGGCCAGCCACTGAACACAAAAGCGGGCCATCCGTCAAACTGTATCCGAACCTTCTCACCAATATGGATCAGCGGAAGATCCAAAGGCTTGACAAAGGTTTCAACAGCGAGCTCATAATTCGCCGGCATGATGCCCACGAGTCTCTCACCTTCTTTGAAGGTCTCTCCGATCCCGGCTCTTATCGCCTTGTTTATATATCCATCCTGGGGAGCTACTATGAAAAGGAGGCTGTTCCTTCTCTCATAGTTTGTATAGGAATTTTCCAGTTTTGTCACCTGAGCCTCCGTATCGTACTGGCTCGAGCGGGCCGTATACATCTCTCCTTCGGCCTTCGATATCTTCTCATCATACGTCGTATTGATTCTCGACAGCTCAACCTGGACGTTAATCATCTCATTCTGACTCGACAGGTATTTATTCTCCTGTGAAATCAACTTGGCTTCGCTTTCCTGAAGCTTCAGGCGCTTCTCTTCAACATCGATGACGGCTTTCAGACCTTCCTCTGCCAGGGTGGCCGTTCGCTCATACTGCCTTTGGGCAATTGACATGTTGGTCTTTGCAGCCTCAAAATCGATGCTGTCGCTTTTCACCTTGAGCACAGCCTGGCGTATTTTGTTCCGGGCCTGGTTCAACTTGATTACTTTCTCTTTTCTAAGAGCTTCAATCTGGCTGTTGAGGGCCTTGATCTTTCCGTCGTAAGCCACAACCGAAGATGATTTCGCGATAATCTGATCATTCGTTCTTTCGAGCAAGCGATCATCGAAGTACTCACTTTTGACCTCTGAAATCCTCAAAATGGTATCTCCTTTCTTAACAAAATCTCCCTCTCTGACGAACCATTGCTCAATCCTTCCGGGAATCTGCGACTGTATGGTCTGCGGTCGCTGATCGGGCTTGAGGGTTGTGACCTGTCCCTGACCACTTATATTCTGCGTCCAGGGAAGAAACATCACAATGAGCAAAATAATGGCAAAAGCCAGGAGGAACCGGTTGATATACTTGTAGTATATTCTACCGGAAACACGCTTTCCCGACTCAAAGGAATCGAGAGAGACTTTCTTATTTACCTGATTGTGTGTTATGTTCAACATGATTCTTGCGATTTGGTTTCCACTATTTTCCCTTTGTCAAGCACAATCGCCTGATGACACTTCTTTTCCCAATAAAGATTGTCACTGACTACGATCAATGACCAAGGTCGATCCTCGTGGGTCAGGAAATCGATCAGTCGCTTGGACTCCTTTAGACTGAAGTGATCCAGCGGATCCTCGAGGATTAGGAGCTTGGGATGCTTTGCGATAGCCCGCGCTAAAACAAGCTTCTTGGACACGGTGTAAGATATCTGCTTGCCTTCAGGATGGAGTACCGTTCCAAGCCCTTTAGGCTGCTCCTGTATGAAGCTGGTCAGGCCAACCTGGTCGAGGGCAGCGAGGATGTCCCGGTCAGAAATATCGGGATTGCCGAACGTGAGGTTCTCACGTATCGTCCCTTCAAAAGGGGCCTCCATAGCCAGCGAAAGACCAAGGTGCTGCCTGTAATGGTTCAAATAAAGACTCTCTATCGAAAACTGATTGGCAAACATATGACCCGAGGTAGGTTCGAGAAGACCCGCAATCATCCTCAAAAGACTCGACTTACCTGAACCGGATTCTCCCTGAATCATCAATCGGCTTCCCGGATTTATCAAGAGAGAGATGTCCGAAAGTATAGGCACATTCCGATCCGACACTTCATAGGATACGTTTTCAAGCTCTACGGTCAGTTCTCCATCGAAGTCGGGTTTTTCTCCCTCTTGCGGCTCGAGTTCTTTGTCGACCACCTGTCCCAACTTTTCGAGCGAAGTCAGCACGTCATAAAAAGATTCCAGGCCGATAATCAGCTTTTCCACCGAAGCTATTACGAGCAGTATGATGATTTCAGCAGCAACAAACTGACCGATATTCATCTCTTGGGTGAGCACGAGAGCACCCCCTATAACAAGAAGCCCCGCGGTAACAAACACTTTGAAGGTTATCATTTGTATAACCTGTATCACTAGAATACGGAAATGGCTCTCACGAGCGTCGAGATAACCGGAAACCAATCCATCCGTCTTAGTCAGAGCCAGGTTAGTATTGCCAGACAATTTGAAACTCACCAGGGATCGCGCTACCTCCTGTATCCAATGTGCCACCTTATACTTGTTCTTGGATTCGTCGAGGCTTGTTTGCAGTCCTTTAACTGCCGTGTATTTGAAAA
>JAUIKV010000174.1 GCA_030430615.1 Bacteroidia bacterium | reverse complement strand
GTGGGTGCAGGGATGCTAATGATCATGGATGCCTCATTCAATATCGCCATGGAACCCTTCAGAGCCCTGGTGGCGGACGTGCTGCCAAGTGATCAGCGGACCCTGGGATTCAGCGTCCAGACCGTACTGATCGGAATCGGGGCCGTTATCGGTTCCTGGCTCCCTTATGTATTGACGAACTGGATAGGGATCAGCAATACTGCGGAACCCGGAAAAGTCCCGTTGAGCTTAATGCTTTCCTTTATCATTGGAGCCGTTGTTCTGATTGTCAGCATCCTGATTACTGTGATCACCACAAAGGAGTATTCACCGGAAGAAATGGCCCTGATGGAGGATGCTGAGCCGGAAGAAGAGAAGACCGAAGAGGCCAGTTTGCTTGACATCTTCACCGATTTCAAAAACATGCCCCTGACCATGAGGCAACTGAGCTGGGTACAGTTTTTTTCCTGGTTCGGATTGTTTGGGATGTGGGTGTTTTCGACACCAGCCATCGCCCATCATGTGTATGGTCTTGACCTGAACGACACTCACAGCAATGCCTACCAGAATGCCGGAGATTGGGTAGGGATACTCTTCGGGGTATACAATGCAATCTCTGCCATTTACGCTTTCTTTCTTCCTGCCATTGCAAAAAAGCTCGGACGCAAGAGAACACATACCGTGTCTCTGGTCATTGGAGGACTCGGATTGATCTCCATCTACTTTGCGCCCGATCAGAACTGGCTAATCTTGTCGATGGTGGCCATAGGTATTGCCTGGGCGAGCATCCTTGCCATGCCCTATGCCATACTCGCCGGATCGATACCGGCGAAAAAAATGGGAGTCTACATGGGCATTTTCAATTTCTTCATCGTGATTCCACAGATCATCAACGCCTTGATCGGCGGACCTATTGTCAAGTATTTATACGGTGGCAATCCTGTTTTCGCACTTGTCACAAGCGGGGTGTCCTTTTTGATTGCAGCCTTACTGGTTGCCAAGGTGAAGGATGAAGATGATGTAGTGGTGACCGACTAAAGAACCTGAACTGAACACAATGAGCAACAAGGCATTTATTTTTGATTTGGACGGCGTCATCGTCGACACGGCAAAGTATCACTTTCTCGCCTGGAAAGAACTTGCAGATTCCCTGGGTTTTGACTTTACCGAAGACCAAAATGAACTCTTAAAGGGGGTCAGCCGGGTGAGGTCTCTCGAGATTCTTCTCGGCATAGGGAATGTTCAATTGTCCCAGGTAGAGAAAGACAAATATCTTCAAGAGAAGAACAAGCAGTATCTCAGTTATATTGAAAAGATGGACACACGGGAGATCCTTCCCGGGATACCCGAACTCCTCTCCTTTCTCAAAGCCGAGAAAATCCCTTTCGCACTTGGATCGGCCAGCAAAAATGCCCGGTTGATCCTTGAAAATTTGAAGCTTCTGGACGACTTCGATGCAATTGTTGACGGCAACGACGTCAGCACCGCCAAGCCAGATCCCGAGGTGTTTTTGATAGCTGCCGAAAGGCTGGGCAAAGATCCTAAAGACTGCATCGTCATTGAGGACGCTTTTGCAGGAGTGCAGGCCGCCAATTCAGCAGGAATGACCAGTGTCGCCATAGGTGATCCGGAAGTGCTCAGAGGTGCCGACTACAACTTGATGAGCACCAAAGAATTAACGGTGACCCTGGCCCGCCAACTCATGAATTGACACCTGGGTACTGACAATGAAACTAACAAAAAGAAAAAAATCTGAAGACCAATAAAACTGAAGACTATGAACTTGAATTATATCAAACCTGATGAGTGGAAAATCGTGGAAGAGGGATTTGACAAAGACAATGTCACCGCTTCTGAAAGCCTGTTCAGCCTTGGAAACGGAGCCATGGGTCAACGTGCCAATTTTGAGGAAACCTATGGTGGAGAGACCTTTCAGGGAAGTTATATCGGAGGGATCTACTACCCCGACAAAACCCGTGTGGGATGGTGGAAAAATGGTTATCCCGAATATTTTGCCAAAGTACTCAACGCCCCGAATTGGATTGGAATTGACGTAACCGTGAACGGCAAGGAACTCGACCTTAGCAAATGCAAAATCATCGATTTTAAAAGGGAGCTCAATATGAAAGAAGGCGTCTTGAACCGTTCTTTCATAGCCGAACTTCAGGGTGGAGACACAGTTAAAGTGACCTCCGAGCGCTTTTTAAGCTTGAAACACAACGAAGTCGGAGTCATTAAATACAGCCTAACCCCCATCAATTTTGACGGTGAGATCTCTTTTTCCCCCTATATCGATGCTGGGATAATGAATGAGGATGCCAATTACGACGAATTCTTCTGGGACATTCTCGATAGCAGAGAGGAACAAAATGAGGCCTACATCCTGTCGAAAACGCTCAAAACCGATTTTCATGTCTGCACCGGGATGAAAATGGAAATGGCACTGAATGACTTCCTCATCGATATCGAAAAAGAAGTTTCGAGAACAGAAAAGAAGATTCGCTACACCTACAAGACCGGAGTCAAGAGCGGGGATACATTCACCCTGTTTAAATACGGTGGTTACGTACAATCCATGAACCATCCGAAAGGAGAGCTTTTCAATGCATCAAAGCGTTCGCTTGAAGAGGCTGCTGAGATTGGCTATGATGAACTGTATCGAGCTCAGAAAGATGCCTGGGCGACAATCTGGGAAACCGCTGACATAACCATTGAAGGTGACATAAGCGCGCAGCAGGCCATTCGATTCAATATCTTTCAATTGAATCAGACCTATTCAGGAGAGGACTCGAGGCTCAACATTGGTCCAAAAGGCTTTACGGGCGAGAAGTACGGAGGAAGCACCTATTGGGACACGGAGGCCTACTGCATCCCGTTCTACATGAGCACCAAGAACAAGGAGGTTGCCCGGAACCTACTCGTATACAGGTACAATCAATTGGGCAAAGCCATTGAAAACGCAGAAAAGCTTGGCTTTGGAAACGGGGCTGCCCTCTATCCCATGGTCACCATGAACGGAGAGGAGTGTCACAACGAATGGGAGATCACCTTTGAAGAAATTCATAGGAACGGAGCCATGATCTACGCGATATACAACTATGTCAACTATACGGGCGACTTCGAATACATCGTTTCACACGGAATGGAAGTCATGATCGGCGTAGCCCGATTCTGGTCACAGCGTTCGAGCTTCTCTTCTGAAAAGAACAAGTATGTGATTCTCGGAGTAACCGGACCTAACGAATATGAGAACAACGTCAACAACAACTGGTACACAAACTATATCGCCCAATGGTGTCTGAAATACACCCTGGAGAATCTCGACTTGTTGAGGGAAAGCTATCCAAAGGATTACCAGCGAATCCTGGATAAAACCGGACTTGAAGACAAAGAGACCCTCCGTTGGAAAGAAGTCGTGGAGGACATGTATTTCCCTTACAGTGAGAAACACGAGGTATTTTTACAGCAGGATGGGTTTTTGGACAAGGAGCTCATTCCTGTTGACCAACTTCCTAGGTCTGAGCGACCTATCAACCAAAAGTGGTCCTGGGACAGAATTCTGCGGTCACCCTACATCAAGCAGGCTGACGTGTTGCAGGGCTTGTATTTCTTTGAGAATCACTTTAGCCCCGTGGAAATAGAAAAGCATTTTGATTTCTATGAACCGCTTACCGTGCATGAATCCTCGCTCTCTCCGTGCGTTCATTCAATCATAGCCTGTTCTCTGGGGCGTGAGGAAAAAGCCTATGAAATGTATTTGCGCACCTCCAGGCTTGATCTCGACGACTACAACCATGAGGTGCACGAGGGTCTTCACATCACGAGCATGGCCGGCACCTGGCTTTCAATTGTCCAGGGCTTCGGCGGTATGCGAAATTTCGACGGAAAGCTGTCTTTCAATCCTGTCATACCTAAGAACTGGAAGTCCTATTCCTTCAAAATCAAGTACAGGGGTCACACGATCAAGGTATTTAAGAATCATGAAGGGTGCAAGTTCTACAATGAATCGGACAGCCCGGTCGACATTGTGGTGAAAGGGAAAGACGTGAAAATCTACAACCAGGATCTCGTGGTCATTTAAATGGTCATTATAATCGGAGGTTTAATCTTTATTCCTAATTTTTAGCATGAAAGCATTATATACGATGATTCTCACCCTGCTCACCCATACCGCAATCGCACAACTGGAACGCGTGGAACCTCCAAACTGGTGGATCGGTTTCGAGGACAACACGCTTCAGTTGCTGGTCAGGGAGCCTGGCATCTCAGCCTATACCCCTGAAATTGACTATCCGGGGGTCTCCATTACTGAAGTCCACAAAGCCGGTAGCCCTAACTATTTGTTTATCGATCTGTTGATCTGGCCCACTGCAAAGGCCGGAACATTTGAAATCACCTTCAGCTCAAAAGGGAAGAAGAAACTGAGTCACAACTATGAATTGAAAAAAAGGAGTCGACCTTCAGAGGAATTCACAGGTTTTGACAGCTCTGACGTAATCTACCTGATCACGCCCGACCGGTTCGCCAACGGTGATCCCTCCAATGACGTCGTCAAAGGTCTGAAGGAGGAAAAAATCGATCGAAAAGACGACTATGCCCGGCACGGAGGAGACATCCAAGGAATTGTCAAACATCTTGACTACATTGACAAGATGGGCTTCACGGCGATCTGGTCCTGTCCTCTGCTGACCAATGACATGCCCCGCACTTCCTATCACGGATACGCCATTACCGACCTCTACCAGGTCGATCCTAGGTTTGGGAATCTCGATGACTACCTGGAGCTCTCCAAAAAAGCTGCTGAAAGAGGAATGAAACTCATCATGGACCAGGTCGCCAACCACTGTGGCAGCGAGCACTGGTGGATGAAGGATCTTCCTTTCAGTGACTGGGTGAACTACCAAAAGCCCTTCAAGAAGGGGGAACAAACCACGTACTCCAACCACAGGAGAACCTCCAACCAGGATATCTATGCCTCTGAAATTGATCGTAAGGAGATGGCCGATGGCTGGTTCACCGATAGCATGCCCGACTTGAATCAGCGCAACCCGTTCATGGCCAAATACCTGATTCAAAACAGTATTTGGTGGGTTGAAACCGCTGAATTAGGGGGAATCAGGCAGGACACCTATCCCTATCCGGACAAGCATTTCATGTCTGACTGGGCGGGCGCGATCATGCGCGAATACCCGAATTTCAGCATTGTGGGTGAGGAATGGTCTTACAACCCTTTGCTCGTGGGATACTGGCAGCGTGGTGCCCAGAACAAAGACGGCTATGAATCGAACCTCAGGTCATCGATGGACTTTCCGATGCAGCGGCAGATCGTTCAGGCCATGATAGAAGAAGAATCCTGGGACAAGGGTCTGGTCAAATTATATGAGGGGCTTGCCAATGACTTTCACTATCCGAGCCCTTCGGACCTTTTAATCTTTCCCGACAATCACGACATGGACCGGATCCATACCCAAACAGGTGAGGACATCGTGTTGACCCAAATGGCCCTGGCCTGTGTTCTAACCTTGCCCCGGATCCCACAGGTCTATTACGGGACCGAGATCCTGATGCAGAACTCGGCCAAACCGGGTGATCACGGCCTTATTCGAACTGATTTCCCTGGAGGATGGGAAGGAGATTCAACAGATGCATTTTCCGGTCAGGGTCTGCGTGATGATCAAAGAGAAATGCAGGAGTTTTCACGAGCCCTGCTTCAATTCCGAAAAAGCAGCAAGGCCATTCATTCGGGCAAAACCACGCATTTCGCCCCCAATGACGGGATCTATGTGCTCTTCAGATCCATTAATGAAGAAACCGTGGCTTTGATCATCAATAAA